>JBAWVV010000688.1:0-2062 GCA_037147115.1 Planctomycetia bacterium
GTACGCACGCTCCTCTGCTCGCAGTGATTGAGCGCCTCGAATCCCGGGCGATGCTTGCCGGCGTGGGGCCCGAATCGTGGAGCGCGCCAGGGCTTGCTCCCGCTCCCCTCGGCACGGGGTGCTTTCTTCCAGCGGCATCATTCTCACGTGTTCGAGCCCCGCGTCGGGCTCATCAGGCACCGCCTCGCCTCCTGCCCCAACCTCAGGCTCTGGCGGCACGACGTCCGGTGGTGATCTGTGGGATTCCTTCAGCGTTGGATCTGGGGCTGGAGGCTCGGCGTCCGGCTCCACCGGTGGCGTGAGTACGGATGGTCCGGCGCTGTCGTCGCAATACACCGGCGGATCGGGCGCTGGTGGACAGGGCAATGGCACCGCTGGCACCCTGACGAACGCCGAGCTCTGGCGTTTGTATTGGTCAGGTGCTGGGGCCGGTTCCTCGTCGTCCGGCTCTGATGAAGGCTCTCTCGCCGAAGACCCGACCATTTCGGCTCAGTACACCGGCGGCTCGGGCGGCGGCCGGATCACGCCATTGGTCTACAACCCCGAGAGCGACGGCCCGCCCGTCTTCCACTCTGGCGTGTGGACAGGCGATGACGGGAGCGTGCAGTTCGTCCAGACGGCGGATACCGGGAGCCCGAATGCAGGCACCGATCCGCCAAACAGACCAACCTGGGACGACGTCAAGGACTGGTATCCGGGCCCTCGATTGCAGTTCGAACTTGAAGCGGAATTGGGACTGTACGATTCGTCGGACGAGGAATCGAAGCCGAAGGATCAGGGAACGGGCGAGGGGGATACGAGCCAGAGCGACGGCAAATCGCGGGCAAGATCTTTGTGGGGAATTCGGGGGTGGTTCCTCGGCGACGACCCCATTGATGACCGTGGCGTGCCCCAGAGCGAGAGTGAACCGAAGCCGAGGTCTTTGTGGCAATGGTTCTGGGGCGACGACCCCATCAAGGGATCGCTCTGGAAGCTTGTCCCTTCTCCCATCAGTCGCGCAGGCGACCGCCCTACGCATAACGACGACAAGTCGGCAGTTGAAAGCCTTGAGGACGGCGGTAAGCTCGCCAAGGAAGTCATCGACGGTGCAAAACGCGATGGCTCTCTTGCTGCTGTAGGGGCCGTGGTCGGAAAGCTAGGTGCTCAAAACGGCGTTCCCAAGGCCAGCACCGTAAACGGCATCAAAGCACCCGGCTTGTTTGACGACACGGTAGGGTCATTAGACGAAGCTCGTGCGGCCATAAAGAAGGCATTCCCCGACGCTGTTGAGCTTCCTCCTGCTCTTCCGGGCAAGCCTTATCCAAGCCCGCCGCCCGGTGTCAAGAAATGGTTTCAAGTTCACCCTCCTGAACCCGGCGTTGGCAATGACTTGCCGCATATAAAATACGTCGACTGGACGACTGGCAAGAAGGGGACCGGTGGAAGCTGGGGGCACCTGTTCTTCTTGGATTAAAAAACTAACTCAAACAGGAGAAAGCAATGTCTGTGATGATAGAAATCTATTACCACAAGCCTTCCGACCTGCAGCGGGAGAAAACAATCAATGACTGCCTGCGGATCCATCAAGGGAAAGTAAGCTATCGGGAGGATGGTAGAGACGAGACGATTTGTCTAACGGCAGAGTTTCAAACAAGGGAAGACGCCCAAGCAGCCACAGCGGCACTTCAGGAGATAGGGGAGCATGTAGAGGGGCCATCGGATTACGGAGATGATTAAATCCGATAATGAAGCCCCAATTCAATAGAACATTTGTGGGAAGCCGGAGTGATCGTTGGAACGAGGGGCAGCACCCCCTTCCGAACTGCCGTACGCTCCGCTGCAGTTCGAATCCTTGAGGATCCACTTGACACCTTCGATCATGTCATCGGTGGTCAGCAAGTAAAGAGTTTTTATGGGATGATTGACGGCAAGCCTGTGGTGTTTTTTGTCGCGAAAGAAGCGAAGGCAAAGATCGGTGTGGGCGAAGTTGTTACAGCGTTCGTTCCGAGTCCTCAACAGATGAAAAATTGGGGGCTTAAGTGAAAACAAAGGATACGCTTGAGATCGTCTGGAACAGTGAAGA
>JBAWVV010000689.1:0-2061 GCA_037147115.1 Planctomycetia bacterium
CCCCCTCCCGGAACACCGTCGTCGCCGAGCCGGTGCCGAAGGGCGAACCGATCGCGACCCCGACGGCCGGCCGGAGTCTGGTGCCCTGAGTCCATCCATCCAGGCCTTGGCGGCCGGCGCGGCCGTGATGAAGGTCCGGCGATGGTCGGCCCCCGGCACCGGCTCGGCGACGACGGTGTTCCGGGAGGGGGCGGCTTCGTTTCCGATCATGATGGTTTGGTACGTGGCAGAGAGCTGGCCGACAGTTTCCTTGACCACCTCGTCCTGCGTTCCATAGAAGGCCTTCACCGGCGACTTGAAGAGCTGCCGATAGGTCTCGGCCTCTGCGAGGAGCTGCCCGTATCTCGACGCCGCGAAATAGGCGGGGTCGCGGTATTCGTCGCGGAAGTAACCGAGGAGCGGCCGCTCTCCGAACGTGCCGAGCATGGCCATCAGGTCCTCCGGCCCCCCGTAGGTCCGCTCGTAGATCGACCGTAGGTTGTCGTAGGCGTCGGGGGCGATCACCGACTTCGCCAGATCCTTCTCGTCGTGGTAGTTCTCGAAGGCGAACACCGACAGCGCGACGATGGTGTTGAGCCAGCCTGCGTCGAGGCCCTGGCGGGGGTGATACATGAGGCCGTTCAGGGCCGCGAAGGGATCACTCGGTGACGACGCCGTGAACGTGCCGGCGACCAAGACTTTTTTACGCTCGAGCTTCTCGAGCAATCCGGTGGCGTTCAGGCCCCCCTGCGACCACCCCCCGACGAAGAGATGCGCTGGCGTAATCTTCTTCGATTCCATGAACTCCAGTGCGTCGAGGTAGAAGTCGTAACTGGCCTGCTGGGTGCTGGCCTTGACGAAGTAGGCTTCCGGCGCGTCCGCGCCGTCGCCCATCCCGAAGTAGTCGGCGGCCATGACGGCATAGCCATTGCCGGCGAACAGGCCCACCATGAAGCGGGTCTCGTAGGCGCCGTCATAATGAGGGTGCGCCGTGGGGTTCTTGTCCTTGAATGAGTAGGACGGCACCTCGTATTTGCCGAACACGGTCCCGTGCTGGTAGATGATGGAGGGGAGCCTGCTGCGGTCCGGCAGGACGGGAAGCGCCAGTAGGCCGGAGGCCGTGATCTTCCGGTTGCCGAGTTCGGGGATCACGGAGTCGTAGCGGACGGCATAGAGCTCGACATCGTTGGCCGCGGTCGACCGCGGTGGCAGCACGTAGTCCGGGTGGGCCTCGCGGGTGCTGAGAAAAGCAGTCCTCTCCTCGTCCATGATCCTGGTCAGTTCGGCGGCCTTGACCGTCTTGAGCAGGGTGAAGACGGCGCGTTCGGCGAGGGCACTGCCGCTGAACGCCAGGATGAAAACCAAGCCGAGCAAGGACCTCATCACGATCTCCTGAGGCAAAGAATCAAACATGGCGCGGCCGTCGGTCGCCACCGCCCGCCGCAGGACGAATCGTGTGATCACGTGGAGAAGAAATCCTACTGGTCCGAGCAGGAACGTGAGCAGCAGCGAAATTGTCCGGAGTGGCCAGGGGATGCCGAGCCGGACAGCGTCGCGGGCAATCCAGGCCCCGACCACCATGTCGAATACGAGATAGTGGGCCCAGGCCGCCGCGAACACCCAGTCGTCGGCGAACATGCCCTTCAGGCCGCCGAGTGTCATCACGTCGCCCGGTGGTGGTCCGTCCTGCGTCATCTTCCAGCCGATCACGGCCGCGTAGCCGATCGCGAGCGCGGCGGGCACGAGGATCGCGCAGCGCACGTGCGACACCGCTCGCCGCGCTGGGAAGAGCACCAGCGCGATCCAAGCGAGCAGGGCGACGGTATTGGTGGCGGAGAAGAAGGTGTCGGCCATCGGTGAGTCAGGTCTTGTTAATGGGACGTCGGAACCATCCAGGAAAGTGGCCCCGCCTGGAGCCACACGAGCAAGCCCATGAGGGCGGCGAGAGCCAGCGAGTGCGGGAAGACGCGGCGGAGGATTTCGCCTTCGAGCGCGTCGGCGACGGTGTCGGCGATGGTCATTGGGCCGGGCAAGGTGATCTTCAACTGGCGCGTCGTATGCGCGCGCGCATGTTTCGCTTCA
>JBAWVV010000690.1:0-2060 GCA_037147115.1 Planctomycetia bacterium
GCTGCGGACTGCGGGCATCGCGGTGGATGCGGGAGGGGGCGGGATCATCTCCGGTTCCTGAGCCGGCGCCGGGAGTCGTTGGTGGTACTCGGGCGGCTGGGGCTCGACGGGCCGATCCTCGAAGCAGGGGGCATCGAGCGGGAGTGGCGAGTTGTCGGACGGTTGCGTTTCCCGGTTGCCATCGGCCGGGGGCATCTCCCGGACGACGTGATCCATGGCGGCCTCGCCGTCCGTCACTCCTTCACAACCACAGGCACAGGCGTTGCAGGCATTGAGGGCAAGTTCGGCCAAGTCTCGAACTCGCTTGCTTGGTTCGAGAAAGCAGCCCATGTCGTCCCGTCCGTACGCGAGCTTCATGAGTTTGTCACGCATCTCGGGCCCACAGCACGAGCCCCGTCTTTCGGCGCAGGGGCAGTCCTCCTTGGCCGGATCCTCGCACTCGCCGCCGAACGCGTTCTTCATGGCCTTCTTGAGATGGTGTTTGTGCTCTTTGGGAGGAGCCTTTCCGCACAGCCGCTCCACGGCCTCGCAGACTTTTTTCTCGCAATTTTTCTTCAAGTCCGCACAGCTTTCGCATATCCCCTTCGCCTTGCGGACCGCCTTCTTCTGCTCGCGCGACTGGCATACCTCGGACGTCTCCAGGACGGCCTTCACGGCCTCGTACCGGACCTGCTCGTCTGGGTCATCCATGGCGGCCATGAGCGCAGGCATGACCTCGGGGTGCTCCGGGGTGCAACCAATGCCGGCCAGGTATCTGAGGGCAGCCTTCTTCTTGGGGATTTCGTGCTTTGCTGCCTTGGCCTTGGCGGCAGCCTGGATCGCCGGATTGGCGGACTGCTGGGCCACGGCGTTCATGGCGAGCGGATTTGGCACGCCCAGAAAGCTCCAGACCGTCAGGGGAGCGGCGGCCGTCTGGGCCTCGGCTGTCGACCAGAAGGGCCAGCCGATTGAGAGCAAGATAGCCAAGACCACCACGCATGCCCGGACGCGCGGGGCGAGCGATCTCCTGCCGGCATGGCGTAGCCCCGCTGGCGATCGCATTCGGTTGGAGTCTCCAGCACCGACGCAGCTTCAGCCCGGCAACGCTCTTGCCGGGTGGAGCGACACATCAATCCGGATGATCTATCGACGGGAAGCGAGGGTGACTTGAGGGGATTGCACGGCTGGAGCGGTTGGAGCCGTTGTTCCGAATGTCCTCGCCATAGCGATACCCAACAATGGGCCGGTGGCGCTGGATTTCGGATCGGCGGCCCCGCGCCGGGCCCTGCCGACGGCGTCTACTTCAGTTCGAGCGTGACGCTGGCTGCCGGGGCTGGGGCGGCCTCGATCGTGACCGATGCTGGTTCGGCCTTGCGCATCCGATTGCGCACCGCCGCCTGCACCGAAACCTTGTATTGTCCCGGCTCCAAATCGTCGAACCGGAAGACTCCACCCGCGCGGGTCTTGGTGGTCCGATCCCCCCCGGGGCCACTGAGAACGACCGGTAGATCGGGTTCTCCGCGGCCAGACAGCACGACCTTGCCGGTGAGTGAGTTCGAGGTGCTGGCCGCCTCCGCCCCCACCTCCAGCCAGATTCGGGCCGGGGGATCGGAGAGCCCCACCGCGTCGGTGGCCCGTACCAGAACGGGCAGGCGGACGCCGAAGGGAAGCTTCTTCGAGTCGATCCGCACCTCGTAATTCGTGCCGCCGAGCCAGACAGCAGGTTGCCACTCCTTCGGCAACCCCTTCCCCTCGGTGTCGATCGCCCACTCGACCGACTTCAGCCCAGACACGCCTGGCCTGCGCCGTTGGGGTGGGATGAGGGTGCCGTCGGAGGAATCGTCGGAGGCTTGGATCGGCACCACGAGCGGCTTGCCCACCGTGGCACGCACGGACGGGGGCACGTTGACGACCGGTGCCTGACCGTCAAAAACCAGCACGCGGGAGTCGACGACGGGGGATGACAAGCCGGCAATCACGAGCCTCGCTTCGGCCGTGACATCGACATTGGCAAAGCCTTCACCCGAAGCGGGAACAGTCCAGTCGTCGACGAGCGTCTTGATCGCCAGCGATGCCCCCGC
>JBAWVV010000691.1:0-2054 GCA_037147115.1 Planctomycetia bacterium
CATCAGTGGTGATCTTCACGGTCGATCCACCGGCAGTCTTGGCTTCCTTGAGTTTCACCACATCCGCCGCCATGACCGAACCGGGAACGACGTGGAGCAGGAGGATCGCCTTGAGCTTGCCCTTGTTTTCGGGCTTCAGCAGGGTCTCAACCGTACCGGCGGGAAGCTTCGCAAAGGCCTCATCGGTCGGTGCGAACACCGTGAAGGGACCGGCTCCCTTGAGCGTATCGACAAGTTCAGCGGCTCCAAGGGCCGCCGCCAGGGTCTTGAAAGTGCCGGCTCCAACGGCTGTTTCGACAATGTCAGCAGCCTTCAGGCTAGCCGAGCCGAACAGCATCAGTGCCGCCGCAAAAAAAGTAGTCGCAATTCGAGCGTGCATGAAGATCTCTCCAGAGAACAAAAAGGGGGAACCGCCTGATAGTAGGGCCCTCCCCACAATGAGGCAACACAGTCGTTTGAACTCGTCGCGACAAAAGATCGTGATACGCGTGCCGGGGGCGGGCCGTTGCCCGCCCCCAAGACACTCCTCCGCCCACGTTTCACCGCCGCCAGCATTCCACTCGCCTAGTGCATGACGGTGACGGCTCTGCTCATGGTCCCACGACTCCGCGAGTCGCAATCGTTCGCAGAGCCTCCGACCACAGCGATGTGTTCGCCTTGGATTCGGTCCCACACCTCGCGGCGATGGATAGGCATCGTGCTATCGGCTTCGAAGCCGAGACGCACTCTTCCCCCCTCGACCGACAGGATCGTGATCACCATCACCACCTCCTGATCATCAGGCCTTCCGATCACAACACTTTCGCGGTTCTTTCTGGTCAATACCAACATAGGTCACCTTCTTCATGGTTGTGGATCCATCCAGGAAAAGATTAGCGTCAAACAGCTTCAATGCAGTTTGTCGCATCGGCATGCAGGTGGGTGTCGATCGGAACGCCAAGTGGACGCACCGCCCGTCCCAACTCAAACAGTTCCACGGCCGGGCTGGTCGTGAAGGTCTTCATCACACTTCCCGTCACCGAGTCAACATGGGCGACCGCGCCTCGTAGCGTGATGCCCGTCCGCCTCTCGACGTGACGGCGGAGCGAATCGAGCGAGTGATCGAAGAGGTGCTGGTGAAAGTCCCTCACCCTTGTCAGCCCCTCCTGCCCATTCGCGGCCAGCCGTCGTTCGACCGTTGAAAAGGCCTCACTCAGGCTCACCACCATCCAGTCGCCATCCGCCACGATCATCACGCTCGTCGGCACGCGGCCGGTCAGAAGATGCTCGAAGCTCCCAGTCGCCCGCGCCACTTCTCGTGCCGTACGTTGCCGTGCGAGATTCGTCTCAAAAGGTGTATGCATTGCCTCGTTGCTCCGGTGGTAAATGGCGTTAAGCCGAAAAACAAAAAAAGCCGGCGTGAGAGCCTGCCCGAAGGCAAACTCTCACGCCGGCTTACGTTGTGACCAGCCTTCCGGCCTCAGTCGGACTGCTCGTCGTCTCGTCATCCGTTGGCTGCTTCACCGTGAGGTGTCGCACACCGTGAAGCTCTGTCACGATTGCTCGTGGTCAAACTCCGCAGGCAGCATAACGCAGCAGATGCACAATGCAAGTTTTTTATTTTTTTGCGTGAGTCGGCAGTTCGTTATTTGGTCTTCGCAATGCGCATGCCTGGGACCTGCTTGAGCGTGAATACCAACACCTCCTCGCCGGTGACGGTGCTGACGTCGTGGTGCAAACTGACGCAGACCATGCCGCTTGATTCCTCGACCATTCTCTCGAGCCGCGGTCTGGAAACCTCCACGAGGTGCGTGCGGACTTCCTTAAGTAACTTCCGGCCTTTATCCGCCGGCAGTGCATCGACGAGATGGCGTTCGGCGGCGGTGAGCACGCCCTGCAGTCGCACCAACAAGAGATCCCCGATCAGATGCGTGCAGATGTCCTTGGGGCCACGCCCCATGAATTCCTGCATGAAGATCGTCACCCCTTTGCTGACAGCAGCTTCGATTTCACCCTGGGTCTTCATCGGAATCCTCAGAGGTCCACATGTCGCCCGAGCAATCACTGTCCGGGAC
>JBAWVV010000692.1:0-2044 GCA_037147115.1 Planctomycetia bacterium
CAGTATCTCGCCGACGACGGCGGGACGGTGATCCGCGAGCTGGTCTGACGTCTCCGTGGAAAAAGTCTCCACCTCCATGTTCCAGTGGCTCCCCCAGCTGCCCGTGGAAAAAGTCATCCCTGACCGGACCGGCTGCGGGGCAGCCGGGAAAATCAGTCCACTTGGAAAACCTCCGGTTTTCTCGAGTGCTACGCACTCGCGACCGCCTCGTGCGGTCGGGCCCGCACTTTATCCACAGCCTCCTGGAGGCGACGGGGATTTCGGGGATGGTGCCTGCGGCATCCGGCGGGGGTCTCCCTGATCCACAGCCCGCTGGCGCTGATGGGGAAGGTCAGGTGAGCGGCCAGATGGCGGCCAGGATCATGGTGGCGATGAGGCCGACGAATCCCTCGAGGGTGATCATCACACTGGCGGTTCGCAGTGTCTCCGCTTCGGTCAGCCCACCCATCCGGGCGATCGTCCAGAAGCCGCTGTCGTTCATCCACATTCCTAACTTCGATCCGCAACCGATGGCGAGGACGAGGTAGACCGGGTGCCAGGGGAGATCGATCCCGGCGACGATCGGTGCCACGATCCCGGCTGCCGTAATCATCGCCACGGTCGCCGAGCCGAGGGCCGTGCGGAGGATCGCGGTGATCGCGAAGGCTGCCGGGATGAGGAACCGTTGGTCCGCCGGCAGCGCCGCTGCCGCGAGGCCTGCAACCCCGGCCTGCTCGAGCGCTCGGCCAAGCGCGCCGCCGGCGGCGATCACGAGCACCACCTCCCCTGCCTCGACCACCCCCTCGCGAATCGCCACGGGGGCATTGGTGCGCCCGCCGCGGCCGCTGATCGCGAGCACCACCGCCGCGAGGGCGCCAAGCGTGAGCGCCACATGCTTGTCGCCGAGCGCGCGGACTGGCCCGGCGATACCTTCCGGCAGCCATCGGGCAGAAGCCCCAAGGGCAATGAGTGCCACCGGGAGCAGAATCGTGAAGAGCGCTGCAGGGAGCGACGGAAGGGCCGGCAGCGGAGCAGGCGGGGCGGAATCGGCCATGTCGCGGAGCGGAATCGGCCCGAGCCTGTCGGCCCGTCGGGCGAAGGCAAGGCCGGCCAGCGCCGACAGGATCCCCACGATCATTCCCTGACGCATCGCAACGAGGAGATCGACGCCAAAAAGATCGGCCACGAACAGCGGGCCCGGAGCCGGGGGAACAAGTGCCGGTGTCATCGTCGCGCCGGCAACGATCGAGAGGAGCAGGAGGAGATAGTGCCCGCCGGTCACGCGGTCCGCCGCCTTCGCCAGGGGAAGCAGGAGCGAGAGGACAGCCTGAGGCAGCATCGTCACGCCGAGGATCAGGCCGGCACACGTGAACGCGATCGGCGTCCGGCCGGGGCCGAGGGCCGATGTGAGGGCAATGACAATCCGTTCGGCACCGCGTGACACGAGCAGGCAGCGGCCGAGGATCGTCGCCATCGTCACCGGGATGCCAACGTCGAGCGCCGCCCGGCCGAATCCCTCCGCGACCCGGGTGCCGATCGTCGCTCCGGCAGACAGGCCCGGCGGCAGCGGTGCGAGGGCCACAACGACGATCGCCGCGCCGATCAAGATGAGAAAGGGGTGAAGACGGAGGCCGAGGATGCCGACGACGACGATTCCGAGGGCGACAAGCAGAATCGGTAGCGCGGGCACGGGCGGGGTGTTTCCGGGGATCTTGTGTCGAAGCTCGCATCAGCCGAACGGCCATCGAGTGGAGCGTACACTGGCCGTACGGTTCGCGGCATCGATCCCTGTTTCGCACTCCTTTTGGAATCCCTGTCATGAAGATCGCCTTACTCGGCACTGGCCGGCTCGGCAGCGGTTTCGTTCACAGGCTGCTCGGACTCGGCCACGCTGTGCATGTCTGGAACCGCTCACCAGCCGCTGCAAAGGCCCTCGAAGCCCACGGCGCTCGGGCCTTCGCCACGGCGGCCGAGGCAATAGCGGGCGTCGATCGGGTCCATTTGGCGCTTGCCGACGACGCGAGTGTCGACGCCGTTCTCGAGCCGCTCGTCGACAAGCTCCCCG
>JBAWVV010000693.1:0-2043 GCA_037147115.1 Planctomycetia bacterium
TT
The DNA here is from genome assembly GCA_037147115.1 of Planctomycetia bacterium. Lineage (GTDB taxonomy): Bacteria > Planctomycetota > Planctomycetia > Pirellulales > UBA1268 > QWOP01. Next base: position 3 of record JBAWVV010000693.1, read on the forward strand.
CCTCGCCGGGCTCCCGGGGCATCTCGTCCTCGATGACGGCCGGCTCGTCGTCGCCCACGCGGGCCTCGAGGAGATCCATCACGGCAGTGACTCGAGCGCCGCCCGCGAGGCGGCGATCCATGGTGCCTACACCGGAGATTTCGACCACCGGGCGATGCCGGTCCGCGACGACTGGGCGAGTCGCTATCGCGGCGCCGCGGCCGTCGTCCAGGGGCACACGCCGGTCGCCGAAGTGGAATGGCTCAACAACACGATCTGCATCGACACCGGCTGTGTCTATGGCGACCGGCTCACGGCCCTCCGCTGGCCTCAGCGCGAGCTTGTGTCGTTGCCAGCGATGGCGTGCCATGCCCGCTCGGCCCGCGGGCCGCTGCCGCCGCGCCGGCTGGCGGCTCGCCCCGTCGCCCGCCCCGCACCACCCCTCCCCACGGTAGCCGACGCGATCGCCACACTCCGCCATTCGGCGGTCACCGAGGTGGCCCGCCGCGGAGGCACAGTCGCGCAGGATCCCCCCGCGCCCGACCCGTGGGTGATCCATCTCCCACCGACGATGTCGTCGTGCGATCCGGCGCAGCAGGGCGACGGCCTCGAGCATCCGCTGGGCGCTTTCGCCCACTACGCCGCAGCCGGGCTGCGGCAGGTGATCTGCGAAGAGAAACAGACGGGGCTGCGGGGCGTGGCGGTGGTCTGCCGCGACGTGGCCACAGCGGCCCGGCGATTCGGTGTTGGCGACGGCACGGCTGGCGCGATCCATTCGCGCACCGGACACCGCTCCCTCCCCGCGATCGAGGAAGCGTCGCTCGTCGGGGCGATCCGCACGGCGGCCGAGGCGGCCGGGCTGTGGGCATCCCTCGACACCGACTGGCTCTGCCTCGACGGGGAGCTCGTCGGTCTGGCCGATGCCAGCAGCGATCGCTCGTCGCCGCGGTTTGTCTTGTTCCATCTCCTCGCTGCCGAAGGGGGGACGTTCTTCGACCGGGACCATCTCTGGCACCTCGACACGCTCCACCGCCTCTCTGCTGTCTGGGCCGACGGAGGCCCCCTCGGCGTCACGTCGCACCGGGTCATCGATCTCACCCGCCCCACCGAGGTCGCTGCGGCGATCGCTTGGTGGCATGCGCTGACGGCCACCGGCGCCGAGGGGATCGTCGTCAAGCCGCTCACGCTCGCCGGCGGCGGGCTCGACGGGCCGGTCCAGCCGGCGCTCAAGGTGCGCGGCGCGGAATGGCTCCGCCGCGTCTATGGAAAAGACTACCGCGAGCCGGCGAGTCTCGGGGCACTCCGCGATCGCAGTCTGGCGACGAAGCGGGCCCGGGCGCTGAGCCAGTTCGCGATCGGGATCGAGGCGCTCGAGCGATTCGTAGCCGGCGCGCAGCGGGAAGACATCGCTGAGTGCCTCGTGGCCCACGGCGCGTGGGTGCCGGCGCCGGAGCAGGGTGCCTGAAGCCGACACTCGTCAGACCAAGCCATCAATGGCGATCGCCACCAACAGCAACAGGCCGATGGCAGCGTTGGCGGTGAAGAAGGCCTGGTTGACGCGGGAGAGATCGTCCGGGCGGACAATTGCATGCTCCCAGACAAGCAGCGTCGCGATCGCCACGAGCGTCCCCCAATACACCGCCCCCAGCTGCGGCACAACCAACGGCAGCGTCGCGAGGATCGCGAGCGTGACGACATGGAGGCCCGCGGCGAGCTTGAGGGCCCGCGGCACGCCGAGCCGGGCCGGGATGCTGTGGAGACCTTGGTTCGCGTCGAAAACGGCATCCTGGCAGGCATAGATAATGTCGAAGCCCGCTACCCAGGTCGTTACGGCGAGGCCGAGGATGAGCGCCGGCAGACCATCGGCGGGATTGGCAAGCATCGCCTCACCCCGGATCGCGATCCACGCCGCCACCGGCGCCATTCCCAGCGCCGCCCCAAGCCACCCATGGGCGAGCATCGTAAACCGTTTGGCGTAGCTGTAGCCCAGCAGCCAGGCGAGGACCGGGACCGAGAGAACCAGCGGCAGCCAATTGGGAAGAAAGAGGAGCGTGGCGGCGAT
>JBAWVV010000694.1:0-2043 GCA_037147115.1 Planctomycetia bacterium
GGAAGACCGCGGGGAGTTCTCCCGTCGGCACCGAGGAGAAGTCCTTGGGCTTGCGGCTGATCGTCCGCAGACCCGAGATGCCCATGAGCCGGGAGAAGATCTCCGCCGTGATTGCCTCTCGGTCCATCTACCGGCCCACCACAGCTTCCAGCCGCGACCGGATGCTGTTCCGGGTGGCTTCGATTGCTGGCTTCATGAAGGCGTAACGAAAAACCTCGCGCGGGCCGTTGCGCTGCTCCCACGCTGACCACTTGGCCTTGCCCCTGGGGTTCCGCTTCCATGCGCTTCGACGCTTGCCCGTCTCGTCGAAGCGGGACTTGAACCGAGGGTTCGGCGTGAATCCCGACTCCAGGAACCGAGCGTAGAAGGCGGGCGTTCCCACCCGCGCGACAATCTGCTTGGTGCCGTAGACGTTCGGTCCTTCGACTGCGATGGAGTCTCGGAGTGAGCCGGTCTTGACCCGCGCCCGCGACCTGGCCGCCGCAAGCAGCTCGTCGGCCGACTCCTTGATGGCGCTCTTCAGCCGGTCCCGAAGCGAATCGGTCGCGGTGCCCATGTCGATGCCGATGAGTTCGATCCCGACCATCTGGCCGCGAAGGGTAATCAATCGACCCTCCGGTAAGCCTCGATCGTCGCCATCACTCGGCTCGGCGGCGTGTAGTAGAACGCGACGCTTTCGCCGCCCATCGTCTTCGACTGCTGCCCGTACCTGTCGCGCTCCCGGTACATGAGCCCAGCTACCTCGAGCACGGCCTGGTTCACGTCGTTGGGGACGACGGCGTAGCCGGCCTCGTACGTGATCTCGACGTTCCCCTCCCCCGCCGTGAAGACGCCGCCACGGATCCGGATGAGGTCGCCGTGCTGGTACCACCCATCGACGCCGTATGCGGTGGACTCGGAGAACTCCACGCCGGAGATGAAGACGTGGGAGACCGAGACGACCGGGTACATCCTCGGAGCGATGGCGGTGGCCCCGTTGCCGTCCTGAGTCTCGACGTACTCCGCCGAGAGGATGGTGCGTCCCGCTTGCTTCTCGAACCACTCCGACGCCGCGCCGACTAGGCGCAGAAGTAGCGCGTCGTCCTCCGCGTGCCGGATGGACAACAGCGCCTTCAGGTCGTCCGTCGTCGCAAGCGCCATACATCCTTTCGATGCTCCAGCCGGCCGGTGGAATGCGAGGCCACCGGCCGGCCGAGCGAGCGACTAGGCCGAGTAGTTCGGATTGGCCAGGTACAGTTCCCCGCCGCAGATCCCCGTTCCCGTCGTCGTGGTGCAGACGATGCTGATGAACGGCTTGGCCGCGGTGATGAGCGAGAGCGGAACCTCGAGCGTCCCGCCCTGGCCTGCGGCGGTGAGCGAGAGCGTGCCCGATCCCGTGATGTCCGCGGCGCCCGACCCGTCGGCGTCGCTGGCGGCCTGGACCTTGAAGACCGCGCCTCCGCCGCCGCCGAACGTCGCGACCTGGCAGAAGGCCAGATACGCCCTGCACTTCGCGGCCGGCTCCCAGAGCCCGGTGGTCTGGGCGCTGGCGGTGTTGGCGAGGGACTGCGCCCGGAGGTGGCCCACCGTGGCGCGCTTCACGCTGTTCTTGTAGAGGCTCATGTTCAGTTCCTTTCGAGGTCCGGGGCTACGAGCGGACGCCCATGCAGACGATGTGGGACATCGTGTTGGTGCCGTTCAGGCGGGCCACCGGGGCGCTGAGCAGCGGCGTCCCTCCGATGCGCATGGTGGCGCGGAACGACCGCAGCCCGGCGTCGAATCCGAAGTGGATCGACGTGTCGGTGCGGACGCCGGCCGACTTCACGGCCAGGCCGTAGCCGTCGGGGCTCACGAGGAAGATGTCCCCCGCGGTGTTGTAGTCGGAGCACGCCTCGCTGGTGAACACCGGGCGCCCGAGCAGGGTGCCGAACGGCGACTTGGAGAAGTCCGGCACGAGCACCGGCGCCTGGCCGATGGCTTCCTTTTCGATGTACGTATCGGATGAAGGAATGTACGCTTCCGGCTGATAGTAGTCGTAATAGGAAACGAAATAATGGACAGCAT
>JBAWVV010000695.1:0-2041 GCA_037147115.1 Planctomycetia bacterium
GCTGCCGCCAGGGCCCTGGCGCTGGTCGGTGATGATGCCGCCTACCGCGGCTCGAGCCGGGTGGTCGAGCGACTCCTCCATGCGGCCACCTCGCGCGGCACCGATCATGCCGTTGTCGCCCATCCCGATCTCGCCGTCGGCAACGAGCTGGCCGCGGCGGCCTCGAAGTATGGCTTCCGGACGACGGTCGTGGGGAGCGGGCACGAGGCGCTCCAGGCCGCTGCCGCCGAGGCCGACACGACGCTCGTCCTCCTCGGCGCCAGGCTGGCGCTCCCCGGCGCCTTCGAGACGCTCCAGGGGCTGCGGCAGGCGGGCCGGGGCGATCTGCCGCCGGTGATGATCGTCGTCGATCCGCTCGACGACCACGGCCGCGGTCGAAAGCTCACGAAGCTCGTTCTCCAGGCGCGGGCCCATGGCTGCGTGGCCATCGTCGATCGGCTACCGAGCTTCTTCGGGCCGCTGCTCGACGCCGAGGGGAACGTCGTCGCGCCGCCACGCTTCCCGGAGGAATTGGCGATGATCGCCGGCCCCGAGCAGGCCGATCCGGCCTGGCGCCAGGCCCGTGGTGCAGAGCGGCTCGAACGGGCCCGGCAGGCGCTGGAGATCCTCGCCATCCTCGGCCGCAGCGGCCACGATGTCAGCGCTGCGGAGGCCCACGCCCGGCTCGCCCTGACCACGCCCGCGCTTGTCCCGGCGGCCCTCAAGCTCCTGGCGGTGATCGGCAGACCCGGTGCCCAGGGGAGCCTCGTCCGGCATGCCCTGGCGGCTACGGACGGCGAAATTCGCGCCCTGGCCCTCGCGGCGCTCGGGGAAAACGTCACCCGCTATCGCATGCTCCTGGCGGCCGATGACGTCGCGGACCTGTGCCGAAGCTACACTGGAAAGTCGGACGCAGGGCCGCGGGAAACTGCCCGCACCATTTTGGCCCTCCTCCCCAAGCGCGTCCGCCCCGCCCTCCCTCCGCCTGTCGATGCCGCCTCCTTCCGGCCAACCCGGTGACGATCCCTCCGCGCCCCCGATCAAGGGTCTGATCGGCACGGCACCGGCGATGCAGGAGGTGTACGCCATGACACGGCGGGTGGCCGTGTCAAACGCCTCAGTGCTGCTGGTCGGCGAGACTGGCACGGGGAAGGAATTGATCGCCAAGGCGATCCACGAGCTCTCGCCGCGCTGGAGCGGACCGTTCGTGCGGGTCAACTGCGGGGCCCTCTCCGAGAGCCTCCTCGAGAGCGAGCTGTTCGGGCATGTCCGCGGATCGTTCACCGGGGCGGTCGCCAACCGGGCCGGCCGCTTCGAGGCGGCCCACACCGGCACGATCTTTCTCGACGAGATCAATTCCACCACCGCCAAGCTCCAGGTGAAGCTCCTCCGGGTTCTCCAGGAGCGCGAGTTCGAGCGTGTCGGCGACACCGAGACGATCCGGGTCGACACCCGCGTGATCGCGGCGAGCAACCGCGAGCTCCTCGACGAGGTCGCCCGGGGCAACTTCCGCGAGGATCTCTACTACCGGCTCAACGTCGTCCCGATCTACATCCCCCCGCTCCGCGGCCGCCGCGAAGACATCCCCCAGCTCATCACCTACTTCCTCCGCGTCTACAACGAAGCCAACGCCCGGTATGTCGTCCACATCCAGAAGGAGGCGATTGCGGCGCTGGTGAAATACCACTGGCCGGGGAACGTCCGCGAGCTGCAAAACGTTGTCGAGCGCTGCGTGATCCTCGCCCCCGGCGACGAACTGACGATCGATCTCCTCCCGGCAGCGATCCGCGGCGACCGGCCGAGCGTCTCGCTCCCCGGCCGCGGCGGCGATCTCGACAGCCTCGCTCGCGATCTCGTCGAGCAGGGGATGACAACCTCCGGCCCCGACGACGACACCCTCTTCGAGCGCGTCGTCAACCGCGTCGAGCGCGAGCTGATCTCGCAGATGCTCGCCGCCTGCGGCGGTGTCCAGCTCAAGGCGGCAGCCCGGCTGGGCATCAACCGCAACACGCTGCGAAAGAAGCTCCAGGAACACGGCCTCGAAGAGCCGGAGTGACGCGGG
>JBAWVV010000696.1:0-2036 GCA_037147115.1 Planctomycetia bacterium
CAGGGCGGCGGCGTAGGCCGGGGTGAGCTTCGCAAACACCGCGTTGGCTTCGCGCTTCCCGAGGATCTCCACGCCGGGAATCAAGGCCAGCCCCGCTTCGAGCCGGGCGGCCGCAGTGTTGGCCCGGGCGGCGTTGGCGAGCCAGGCGCCGTTCTCGAGGAGCCCGACCCACGGCGCAGCGAGATAGCGCATCTTCGAGGCCAGCTGCCCCGCCTGCTTGCAGCGCCAGGCAAACTCGTCGGCGAGATCGCGGTTGAAGAACACGATCGCCTCCCCAATCCCCATCCCATTCTTCGTGCCACCAAAGCAGAGGACGTCGACTCCGACTTCCCAGGTGACCGATCGCGGCGGCACCCCTAGGGCGGCAATCGCGTTGGCAAAGCGGGCCCCGTCCATGTGGAGGCGCAGGCCGTGCCGGGAACAGACGTCGCGGACGGCTGCCAACTCACCGACGGAGTAGACGGTGGAGAGCTCCGTCGCCTGCGTCACGCTCACAACCCGCGGCTTGGGAAAATGAATGTCGCGGCGGCGTTCAACGGCCCGTTGGATCGCCTCGGGCCCGAGCTTGGCTCGCTCCCCCGCAAGGAGCAGGAGCTTCGTGCCGTTGGAGAAAAACTCCGGCGCCCCGCACTCGTCGGTCTCCACATGCGACACCTCGTGGCAGAGGATTGAGTGGTACGACTGGCACATCGCGGCAAGAGCCAGCGAATTGGCGGCGGTGCCGTTGAAGCTGAAAAAGATCTCGGCGTCGTGCTCAAAGACCTCGCGGATCAATTCGCAGGCCCGCGCCGTCCACTTGTCGTCGCCATAGCTCGGCACCGTCCCGGCGTTCGCCTGCTCGAGGCTGGCCCACGCCTCGGGGCAGTAACCGGCGGTGTTGTCACTGGCGAACTGGCAACCGGGCGCGACGGGGGATGGCATCGATTCAGCCCAGCACGTCGGCCAGGACCTCCTCCGAGACGTAGATCGGCAGATTCGGATCACAGGTGACGGCGATCGCGATCGCGTCGGAGGGACGCGAGTCGATCTCGATCACTTCGCCCCCTTTCAGCACGCGGATGACGGCGTAGTAGGTGTGGTCTTTGAGCTCGGAGATGACCACATCCTGGAGTTCGCCGCCGAGGCTGTCGACGACAGCCACGACAAGATCGTGCGTCAGCGGCCGCGGTGACGGATGGTGCTTCACGCGGCGATCGATGCTCGTCGCCTCGAACAGCCCGATGAGGATCGGGAAGGTGCGGTCTCCCTCAACCTCCTTCAGATACACCACCTGCTGATCATTGATCTCGCTGATGATGATCCGGGAAAGTTCCATCTGGACGCTCATGACGATCCTCCGACTCAATCCGATCTGTCGCAAGCAGCCCGACCGGTGACATCCACCGTCGGCGCTCCGCCATTCGCTCGCCTGCAACCAGCCCTCATTCTACCCCAAGCCGATCGCCGGGGCACGCGCCCGTCCCCCGTGCCTGAAGGGCCGATCAGCCCGGCATCCGGGCTGAGAGCTCCGCCAGCGTCGTCATCCCCTTGACGAGCCGGTCCTCCATCTCCGCCAATTGCTCGCGTTCCTTCTCGACGACATTCACCGGCGCCCGGGCGGCAAATGTCTCGTCGCCGAGCTTCACCCGTTTGGCAGCGATCATGACGACGAGTTTTTCATGGTCTTTCTTGAGCCTGGCGATCTCCGCGCCGACGTCGATGAGGTCGGCGAGATCGACAAACAGGTCGCAGCCGGCGGCGGCCGCGGTGGCGGCGCCGGGAGCCCCGGTGGCATCGGGGCCGACGATGCCCAGGGTCGCTCCGGCCATCGACTCGATCGACCCGCGCATCGGAGCGAGGAGCTCGGCGGTGGCAAGAGGAGCCCGGATCTGCACCGTGAGCTTCGTCTTCGGAGGGACGTTCTGCCGCGAGCGGATCTCGCGGATCGCTCCGACGACGGCGAGGAACGTGCCAAATTGCTCTTCGGTGCGCCGATCGACCCAGGCCGGCGGCGGCTCGGGCCAGCGGGCCACCATGATCGACGCGGCCGGCGCCTC
>JBAWVV010000697.1:0-2034 GCA_037147115.1 Planctomycetia bacterium
GACCTCGGCCGGCGGGATCCACAGATCCTCCTCGATCACCACCATGTCGGCATCGTCGACGGTGCTGGTGTCGGGGGTCGTCGGCGGCGGCGCTGTTAGCGGCCCACCGGGCGCCGGCCGCGGGCGCGCCTCGGCGACCGTCGCGGGATGGTCGGCGGCGGGAAGTTGCCGGGAGAGCGATGTACCCTCGCGGCTGGCGACATGGCGGCGGTCGCTGAAATCGTCGGGCCCGCGCACGACATACCGTTCTACGACGCGTTCGGCATCGGCGAAGTACTCCGCGAACGGATCCTCGATGCCGTCGAACACCAGCTCCACCTCGGGGCCGGACCAGGGATTGTCGGTGGCCGCGGGGACACGCTCGCAACCGGCCGAGGCGCTGCTCCAGGCCGGCGCGGGCCCGGTGGCGATCGCGCCGTCATCATCCTCGGCGGAGTCGTCGAGGCCGTCGTCGAGGCCGTCGTCGAACGCCATCCCGATGCCGAGCGATTCGCCCCCTGCGAAGGTCGAGTCACTCAGCTCCTCTGCCGCGTCGTCTGCAAACGATCCGAACTCGACGATCGCTCCTTCGAGCCCGGCCGCCGCGCCGTCGTGTTCCGGGTTGCCGGCCATCCCGTTGCCGGCCATCCCGTTGCCGGTCGACACGGGGCCGGTCAGCGGCGGCGTCCGGTCGACGACATGCCCAAACGACGTAGCCGGGAGCCGCTGGATGTCGCGCCAGGCGGCGTTGACCTCGGCGGGCCCGACGCGTTTGCGGCCCGACTCGCCCGCCTGCACGAGCGTCAGATCGCAGAGCTGGTTGACGAGCCGGGGAACGCCGTCGGTGGCGGCGAAGACGGCGTCATCACTCCCGCGCTCGAAGACGGCATCCCACTGGAGACCGGCGACCTTCATCTGCGTTCGCAGGTAGTCCATCGTCTCGTCATGATCGAGTGGCTCGAGATAGAACCGGGCCCCGATCCGCTGCGTCAGACTCTCCATCCGAGATGTGCCGAGGCGCTCGTCCATCGCGCGGGTTCCGGCGAGGACGACATGGACGGAGGGGAGCGGCGTGGGGATGTTCGTCAGGAGTCGCATTTCCTCCAAAAGCCGGGTGGGGAGCGTGTGCGCCTCGTCAACGAGGATCACGAGCCCCGACCCGCTGGCAGCGAGCCCGCGGACACGTTCGACGACGCCGATCCGCAGTTCCCCTTCGTCGATGCCGCGATACGGTTCGCCGATCTCGGCGAGCACCGCCTGCCAGAGGGCGCGGCGGGTGCAGATCCGGGCACCGGAGAGGAGCGCGACGTCGAAGTCGTCGCGGACATGCTCGGCCAGCTTGGTCAGCAGCAGCGTCTTGCCGGTGCCGGGGGGGCCGACCACCAGTCCGACCCCTTCGGACCGACGGATGGCCCGCTCGAGCCCGTGGAGGGCGGCATCGATGGCCCGCGCCGGATGGTAGAAGTCGGGGCGCGGAGCGGCGAGGAACGGGCGGCTCGAGGGGGGGCGACGCGGGGCGATCATCGTGCGGGTCGATTCCTGGTGGGGTGCACCGGTCAGGCCGTTGTCCTCCGACACCCGGCTCCCACCTTGTTTCGACCAGCCGGCGCGGCTTCCTCCACCATCGCGCCGCGGCGTAGACTCTTCCGATCGTTCTCATTGGTGCGAGCCTGACGATGATGCCGGTTCGGTCGGGGATGCCGCCCCGCCCGGGCCCGGCTCTGTCTCCGCACCACCGCCATCACCGGGTAGCGCGTGCCATGTTTCGAGTGAAGATCTGTGGCGTGACGACCCCCGCTGACGCCCGGATGGTGGCGGCGGCGGGGGCCGACGCGGTCGGGCTGAACTTCGTCACCGGCTCGCCGCGCTGCCTGACGGTGGCAGCGGCCCGGTCGGTGGTGGAGGCCCTCCCTCGCGGCGTTGTGCGGATCGGGGTCTTCGCCGGCACCGAGCCCGCGGCGGTAGCGGCGATCGCCGCCGCGGTTGGCCTCGACGCGATCCAGTTCCACGGCCATCTCGCCCCCCCTGCAGTCGGCGCCCCAAACCCCTGCTGGG
>JBAWVV010000698.1:0-2029 GCA_037147115.1 Planctomycetia bacterium
GGCTGGGGAGGGCACGCCGCTGCGGCGCTACGACTTCGTTCTCCAGTTCACCTGGCAGCCGGTTGTTCCGGGGACGCCGAAGCCAGCCGCTGAGGGGGATGCCACAGCTGGAACGACCGTGAATTGACGATTCAGCAGCCTGATTCCGTCGGCTTGCCGTCGGATTGATCACGACTCACGCGAGTGCAGGGGGAAAAGCCATGGCCATGATCCCGGATTCCGTTCGCCCGTATTGGGACTTCGTCGCGAAGTACCACTTCTGGCTCCTCGCGCCGTTGGTGCCGGCACTCATCCTGCCGACGCTGTTCATGGCCAACAATAAATTGTCGGCGGAGATCGCCTCGAAGCGGACCGAGATCGACGGCAAGATCTCGGCGCTCAAGCAGATCGAAGGGAAATCCCCCCATCCCAACGACAGCTGGACCAACGACATCGACAAGCGCACCGCACGCGTGAAGCGCGAGACGCTCGCCGAGTGGCAGCGCTTTTGGGACAGCCAGGTGGAGCTCCAGGCGCCCCCCGCCGAGCTCGGCGCCGACTTCCTTCAGCGGCTCTCCAATCTCCGCCCCGGCAAGGAGCTCCAGCGGCAACTCCTCGAGCGCTACCAGTCGACCGTCCGAGACCTCGTGAAGCAGCTCCCGAAGCGGATGGGCGCCGATGTCGCGATGATCGATCCCGACGCGCAGCTCGCCGAAGGCGGGGGTGAGGGACCGGCCGGCGGCCCCCCGGGCGGGATGGCGATGATGATGAATCGGATGGGCCCGCCGGGGGGGGGAGCCCCCGGGATGCCGCACCGTCTCTCCACGGCCCTCGTGGAATGGAATCCGGCCGATCAGCAGCGGCTCTACGATTCGTTCCACTGGGACAAGCCGCCGAGGACAAAGCAGATGCTTCTAGCGCAGGAGGAGCTGCGCGTCTATGGGCTGCTGTGTGATCAGATCGCCTTCATGAATCAGGGGGCCGGAGGGACCTACAACGCGGCGATCCCGCATGTCGAACAACTCGCCGTCGGCTACCCGGCCTGCGAAGACGAACCCGCTTTCTCCACCGTTGGCCGGATGCAGGAGCCAGGCGCGGAGGGGGCCGGTGCGACGGGAATGGGAATGGGGCGAAGCATGATGATGCCGATGGGAGGGGGCGACAGCGACTCCGCCGGCGCGGCCGGTGCCGGCGGGCAGATCAAGCCGCAGCATCCGCGCTTCCTGCCGAAGGAAGGGCAATCGGGGATGACGCGGGGCATGTCGATGATGCCGCAGATGGGGGGGAGCGACTCCGAAGGTGCCGGCACTGCCGCCGCCAAGGGGCCTGACACGTCCGACGAGGCCTTCCTGACGTGGATCTATGTCGATGCCGAAGGTAAGCCGCTCAAGGGGGAGGAGGTGGCGAAATCGCCGTCGGCTCTCATGACCCATCTGATGCCGTTCACGATCCGGGTGACGATCGATCAGCGCAAGCTCGACGCCTTCCTCCTCCAACTGGCCACGTCGACGGTGCCGATCGACATCCGTCAGATTCGTCTCAATCCCTCGGCCGCCGCGGCTGGTGGTCCTGGGATGGGGATGGGAAGCATGATGGGCCCGCCGGGGGGTGGAATGGGGGGCCCTCCCAATCGCGGCATGATGCCCCGCCCAGGTCAGCAAAGCGGGGGCGAAGACGGCCCGATGGCGGGGATGGCCGGTGCCGGCTCGATGGTGCGCCCCCATGACATCGTGCTCGAACTCCGCGGCACGATCGCCCTCGCGACACAACCGAATCCCGAGGCGCTAGGGCTGGCAGCCGAAGGCGGCGGCGATGCCGGCGGGGATGCCGCCGATCCGCTGCCCGCTGCCGACACGCCCCCCGCCCAAGAGGCCGAGCCGGCCGCTGTCGACCCGGCGGATGCCGGTCCGGCCGCGGCGGGGGATGCCCCGGCCGACCCTGCCGCTGCCGAAGGGGGGAATGAAGCGCCCCCCGCTGCCGATGCGCCGCCGGCTGGAGTGCCCCCTGCCGACGGGGCAGTGCCTTCTGCAGGGGATGCTCCACCCCCTGC
>JBAWVV010000699.1:0-2028 GCA_037147115.1 Planctomycetia bacterium
CGGGATCTCGAAGCTCGCAAACTTCTCCGTCGGGGCCAGCCGCGGCATCTCGACATGCGGCACGAGGAGTGTCCCCTCGGTGCCGATGATCGCCGAGCCACTGCCGGGGAGGACGACATCGGCGGCGAGCGAGAGGCGCTCGTGCGTCGGCACATGCCCCTCGCCGTCATACCAGTGGACCTTCACCGTCGGGCCCGCCGTCCGCTTCGTGCCGGGAAACTCCCAGCTGACCAGCGACTTCAAGCCCCACACTTCGCGGTTGATGGCCGGGGCCGAGGCCTGCACCGTCCGCGGCGCGGTCAGCTCGAGGGCCATGAAGACCGGATCGAGGATGTGGCAGCCGAAGTCGCCAAGCTGGCCGTTGGAGAAGTCCTGCCAGGCGCGCCAATTGAAGGGATGGTAGATCTCGGGGAGGTAGGGGCGCGAGGGGGCGACGCCGAGCCATTCGTCCCAGTGGACGGTTGGGGGAACGTCGGCGGTGCCTTCGGGGCGATCGTCAACCTTCCGCCAGCCCATCGCTCCCGGCTGCCAGGCATGAACTTCCTTCACCTTCCCGATCGCGCCGTCATGGACGAGCTTGACGGCCGTCCGGTAGGCGGGATGCGACTGGATCTGATTCCCCATCTGCGTCACGACCTTGAAGCGCTCGGCCGCCTCGCGCATCTGCCGGGCCTCGAAGACGGTGTGCGTGAGTGGCTTTTGGCATTGGACATGTTTGCCAAGATGCATCGCCGCCAGGCTGGGGCTTGCGTGCATGTGATCGGGGGTGGAGACGATCACGGCATCGAAAAGCTGCGGCTTGTCGAGGAGCCGGCGCCAATCGGTAAACCGCTCCGCCTCAGGGAACTTTTCTGCCGCCTGCCCCAGGTGGGGCATCGAGTCGTCGATGTCGCACAGCGCCGTCACCTGGGCCCATTCCGAGGCGGCGGTATCGAGCAGATCGCTCCAGCCCTTGCCGCCGCAGCCGATCGAGGCGATGCGGACTTTTTCATTCGCGCCGTAGGCCCGCGACCACGACGCGGCCGACATCCCCACGGCGATGCCGGCAGCGAGGCCGCCCTTGAGAAGTGAACGACGGGAAAGAGGGGCACTGTGGGGGGAACGCATGGCGAGCCTCGTGGACCTGGAATGGTAGGTGGAACGGCAGGGTCAGACGGTTTCGCGGGGAGAAGCCGACCCCGACGCCCGAGCGTCCGATCGGCCTCCAATCAGCCCCCCGCCGCGTGATACTCTATCAAGGGGCCGAAAACCGGTACCAGCGGGCTTTTTCGCGGCGCGAGTTCCACGACGCGTGGGGCCCGGCGGGACCGGCATCGCGAGTCCTTTGTTCATTGGGAGCCTTCTTTTGCGCCTCGGACTGATCAACTCGGCCTTTGCCCAGGCCGGCAAGGGGACACGCTACGGCCTCGAGCAGACGAAGCGGCTCGGCTTCGACTCGGTCGACCTCCTCGCCGACCCGCTCGACATGACCGCGGCGGAGCGGCGGCTGATCGCCGACACCTGCCGCGAACTCGATCTGCCGATCGTGAGCCTGTGCTGCGTTGCCCTCGGACTCATCGACTTCAGCCCCCCGGTGCGCCGCTTCCACCTCGACCGCTGCCGGGCCCATCTCGATCTCGCCGCCGACTACGGCTGCCGCAATCTGCTTCTCGTCCTCGGGGAATATGTCTGGCAGCAGGAGGTGATCCCGCCGGCCGAGCAGTGGAAGCTCGGCGTCGACGCCGTCCGCCAACTCGGGGCCTACGCCGCCGACCGGGGCGTTCGGATCGCCATCGAGCTTGAGCCCTTCAAGCTGTCGCTCGTCAACTCGATCGACACGATGCTCGCCTTCCTCGACGGCGTCGGCCTCCCCGAGACGGTGATGGCCAACTGCGACATCTCCCACCTCGATCTCGTCCACGCCAAGCCAGCCGAGGTCGCAAGGCTCGCCGGCCGGATCGAGCATGTCCATGTCAGCGACTGCGACGGGAAGGTCCATGGCGATCTTCCCCCCGGCCGCGGCGTGACGCCGATTGCCGATTTTTTAGC
>JBAWVV010000700.1:0-2026 GCA_037147115.1 Planctomycetia bacterium
GCGACATCGACGGCGTCGAGCAGCTGACCCGCTACCTCGAGCTGCTCAACCGCGACCCGTTGCTGGCGCCCGTTCGCGGCATCTTCGCCGCGCAGGAGATCAAGCCTCAGGCGCGTGTGCTCGCCGAGGATCGGGGCATCCAGTGCCTGGTGCTCGACTACGACGCGATGCGCGGACTGGACGACGTCGACGCCCGGCTCTTCTAGCACCAGTCGGCGCCCAGTGCTTCTCGTTGTGGGCAAGTGGGCGGCGGTGCGAACGACACCGTGAGCCTCATGGCCGCTCCCGGGACAGACCGAGAAGTACCCGGCATTCACGCTCACAGGCGAGGGCCGTTGGGATGGGTCCACTTCACTTGACGGTGTTGCTCTCGGTGGGCGTGTGGTGACCGAGTCGGGAGCTTGCGAGCGTCGGCGACGACTGAAGCGCTGAAGTCGCTGATATGACCGCTCGATCTTGACTTGCATAGTGCAAGTCTCTTCGTTAGATTGCGAAACGCAAGTTACCCAGCTTGCCACGATCCGACGAGGAGTCACTCACATGACGGACGAGACCACACCGGCCTACGCCATGGTCCAGATCAAGATCAAGAACCCTGCGGAGTTCAACGAGCGCTACTCCCAGTACGTCTTCCCGATCCTGGAGAAGTTCGGCGTGCAGATGGTTGCCGGGTCCCCGACCCCTACGACCAGGGAAGGCGACTTCGACGGCAACTGGGCAGCGATCCTCCGCTTCCCCAGCATGGAAGCCGCGAAGGCTTGGTACGACTCCTCGGACTACGAGCCCTTCAAGCAGTTGCGGATCAACGAGCTGACCGACTCCAACAGCATCGTCTTCCTCGAAGGCTTCCCGGTCACGGCGCCGGTGGGCTGACCGTCCACGGCCTCGCCTGCCTGCGCCGCTCGCCAACGCGATGCCTGGCCCTGGCGAGCGACGCTGGCGAACCTGACCCCCCGGGGCAACGCGACCGCGAGTACGCCGGTCACACAGTCGGATCCCTCACTCACGCCACATCGGCTTCTCACCACTTGGAGACAGAAGACATGACCGCACGCGTTCTGGTCACGGGAATCAGCGGCTACATCGGGCAGCACATCGGCGCCGAGTTGCTCCGTCATGGCTACGAGGTCGTCGGGACAGTCCGTTCGGCGTCGAAGACTGCCCCCACGACAGCTGCCATCGCGGCAGTGGCTCCGGTGGACCGGCTCAGTTTCGCCGAGGCCGACCTGCTCTCCGACGGTGGGTGGGACGACGCGATGGCCGGGTGCACGTACGTCATCCATGTGGCGTCGCCGTTCGTCCTGGCCGAGCCGAAGGATGAGAACGAGTTGATCGCCCCTGCGGTGGAGGGCACCAGGCGCGTGGTCCGAGCCGCGCAGCGGGCCGGGGTGAGCCGTCTGGTGCTCACGTCCTCGATCGTGGCCATGGTTGCTGGCAAGGATAGTGGCCATTACGGGCCGGACTCGTGGTCGGACACCGACGCCAACATCGGCGCCTACGCGAAGAGCAAGACGCTGGCCGAGCGCGCCGCCTGGGACATCAACCGTGACAACGAGATGGAACTCGCGGTGATCAACCCCGGCGGGGTGTTCGGCCCGTCGCTGGGCGCCAAGGCCGACGGTCAGAGCGTGGCGATGATCTCGGACATGATCGGCGGGAAGATGCCGATGATTCCCGACGTTGCCATGGGCATGGTGGATGTCCGTGACGTGGCCCGGCTGCACGTGACGGCGTTGACCGCGCCGAGCGCCCCCGGACAACGGTTCATCGCATCCACCTCCGAGCCCATCGCCATGGCCGACGTCGCCGCGATCCTCAAGCAGGCCGGCTACGCCAAGGTCCCCTCCCGCAAGGCACCCAACGTGGCAGTGAGACTGATGAGCCTGTTCGACCGTCAGGCCAAGGGAATGCTGCCCCTGCTCGGCAAGAAGATAGCCTTCGACACCACCGCGACATCCGACGTCCTTGACTGGCAGCCCACCCCGATGGAAGCCTCGTTCAAGGAGATGGCCGCGTCGCTCTCAGA
>JBAWVV010000701.1:0-2026 GCA_037147115.1 Planctomycetia bacterium
GGGGAAGAAAGGGCTGTCGAAAGGGATGGCCGCGTGGCGGAGTCTACCGCTGCCGTGCGGCCGCGGCGCATTCGACAACATGCCAGCCAGCCGTATGATCATGCGGCCGTATCTGGCAGGGAATCGGAGAGCAGTTGCATGTCGCGGGTTCAGGTGTCGTCGCATCCTCTGGTCGCGCACCACGTGGTCGCCCTCCGCGATCCGACCACGAAGCCCCCTGCGTTTCGTCGGACGGTCGAACAGATCACGAGGCTCTTGGCCGTCGAGGCCACCACGACCGTGCCCACGAACGACGTCAGCGTGCCCACGCCGCTCGGCGAGGCAAAGGGACGGCGGATCGCCGAGCGGATCGCGATCGTGCCGATCCTCCGCGCCGGCCTGGGCATGGCCGAGGGCCTTCTGGAACTGATTCCTGATGCCGAGGTCTGGCACATCGGCCTCTATCGCGACGAGGCCACCCTCCGGCCGCAGGAGTACTACAACAAACTGCCCGCCACCTGCGGCGCCACGCTGGCGATCGTCGTCGATCCGATGCTCGCCACCGGCGGCTCCGCGATCCGTACCTGCGAGATCCTCCAAGCCGCCGGCATTCCGCGGATCATCTTTCTGGCGCTGATCGCGGCACCGCAGGGCGTCAAGCGGCTTGCCGAGGCGATGCCCGACGTCTCGATTCACGTGGCAGCCCTCGACGAGGGGCTCAATGACGTCGGCTTCATCGTGCCCGGCCTCGGCGACGCGGGCGACCGGCAGTTCGGCACCTCGGCCCAGCACTGATTCACTTCACCACGGTCTGACTCGCCCACGAGTCGTCCAGATCCCGGGATGCACCGCGATGCGAGCCGTCGATCTGATCCGTAGGAAGCGCGACGGCGGCGAACTCACGGCCGACGAGATCCGCTTCATGATCGGCGGCATCGCCAGCCGCGAGGTGCCGGAGTACCAGTGGTCGGCCATGACGATGGCGATCCTCTGGCGGGGCATGACGCCCCGCGAGACCGCCGCGCTTGTCGACGCGATGCTCCACTCGGGAACGGTGATCGACCTCTCCGACATCCCGGGTCCGAAGGTCGACAAGCATTCGACCGGCGGCGTGGGCGACAAGACGAGCCTGATCCTGGCGCCGATCGCCGCCGCCTGCGGCGTGACGGTGCCGATGGTCTCGGGCCGCGGTCTGGGCCACACCGGCGGCACGCTCGACAAACTCGAGAGCATCCCTGGCTTCCGCATCGACCTCGATCTCGCCGCCTACCGCCGCGTGGCCCGCGAGTGTGGCCTGGTGCTCATCGGCCAGACGGCCGAGATCGCGCCGGCCGACCGCGTGCTCTACGCGCTCCGCGACGCCACCGCGACGGTCGAAAGTATCCCGCTGATCACCGCCTCGATCCTCTCCAAGAAACTGGCCGAGGGGATCGATGCACTGGTGCTCGATGTGAAGACCGGCGACGGCGCCTTCATGGCGAAGCGGGAAGATGCCCGGGCCCTCGCCGAGAGCATGACGCGGATCGGCCGCGAGCTCGGCAAGCCGGTGCAGGCCCTGATCACGAGCATGGACGCGCCGCTCGGCCGCACCGTCGGCAATGCGCTGGAGGTCTGGGAGAGCGTCGAGTGCCTCAAGGGCCGCGGCCCCGACGATCTCATGGAGGTGTCGCTGGAACTCGCCGCCGAGATGCTCGTGCTCGGCGGCGTGGCGGCGACCCGCGACGAGGCTCTGGCGAAGTGCCGCCGGTCGATCGCCGACGGCTCGGCGCTCGAGCGGTTTCGCAAGGTGGTCGCGGCCCAGGGAGGCGATCCACGGGTCTGCGACGATCCGCAGGGCGTGCTGCCGAAGGCGGCGGTCGTGGGCCATTTTCGGGCCGAGCGATCGGGATTCATCGCCGAGTTACGGGCGTGGGCGGTTGGGCAGGCATCGATGCTCCTGGGCGCGGGCCGGGCCCGCGTCGATTCCACGATCGACCCGTCGGCGGGAATCGTCTTCCTACGGACCGTCGGTGACTCCGTGGCGAAGGGGGATGTGATCGCCGAGGTG
>JBAWVV010000702.1:0-2020 GCA_037147115.1 Planctomycetia bacterium
CCGCCCTGCCCGGAACTTCATCCCCTGCCGTCCGTAGTGGGATCTCGAAGCGCCGGTCGGCCCAGGTGGCATACCCAAAACCGGCCAGCGCCGCGATCGCGCCGACGATCATCCCCTGCCGCATCATCAGCGCGATGTCGATCCCCATCGCATCGGCCACAAACAGCGGCCCGGGGGTCGGCGGGACGAGCGAGTGGGTCATCGTCGCCCCGGCGACGATCGAGAGAACGAGCAGCAGCCCGTGCCGCCGCGTCTCGCGCCAGGAAGCCTTGGCCAGCGGGAGGAGGAGATAGAAAACCGCCTCGGCGAACATCGGGATTCCGAGGAGAAATCCGGCCCCGAGGAAGGCAAGCGGCGCTCGCCTCCGCCCCACGAGCCGTTCGATCGCCGCCACGATCCGCGCCGCACCGCGGGCCTCCATCAGGCATTGCCCGAGGATCGACGCCATGGCGATCAAGATCCCGATGTCGTGGGCTGTCTTTCCGAAGCCCTCGGCGACGCGGCGGCCGATCGGGAGGGCCGCAGCATCGCCGAGCCGGTCGGGTGGCGTCAGGCCCGCCACGACCAGCGCCGTCACGATGAGGACGAGGAACGGATGGAGCCGCGCCCACAACACGCCGGCGAGGACGAGCAGCATCGCGACAGTGAGGATCACAAGTGGAGGCAAGGAGCCGTTTCCCGGAGGGGCGACTGGAAGACTACACTGCCTGCCCCGATTCCGGTGTCGTCCCCCGGGCCAATTCCGATGGCTTTTTTCCCCCCCGTCCCCACGCCGAAGTCGCCCGAGCAGCTCCGTTCGCGGCGGTGGTTCGCGCCGGACGACCTGCGGAGCTTCGGCCACCGCAGCCGGATCGCGCAGATGGGATTCGGAGGCGAGGAGCTCCGTGACCGCCCGGTGATCGCGGTTCTCAATACCTGGAGCGATCTGGCCCAGTGCCACACGCATTTCCGACAGCGCGCCGAGGAGGTGAAGCGGGGCGTCTGGCAGGCGGGGGGCTTTCCGGTCGAGATCCCGGTCCTCGCGCTTTCGGAGATGTTCGTCAAGCCGACGGCGATGTTCCATCGCAACCTCCTCGCCCTCGAGGTCGAGGAGGTGTTGCGGAGCCAACCGATCGATGGCGTCGTCCTCATGGGGGGCTGCGACAAGACGGTTCCCGGGCTCCTCCTCGGCGCGATCTCCGTCGATCTCCCCGCCATCTTCCTCCCTGCCGGGCCGATGCTCGCCGGCCGGTTCCGCACGACCCGCCTCGGGAGCGGATCAGACGTTTGGAAATACTGGGCCGAGCGGCAGGCGGGCTGCCTGTCGGAGTGTGCCTGGCGGCAGATCGAGGAAGGCATCGCCCGTTCCCCCGGGACCTGCATGACGATGGGGACGGCGTCGACGATGGCCGCGATCGTCGAGACGCTCGGCCTGGCGCTCCCCGGCTCGGCGACGATTCCCGCCGTCCATTCCGCCCATGCCCGCCTCGCCGCCGAGTGTGGCCGTCGCGCGGTGGGGCTGGTGTGGGAAGACCGCCGCCCCGCCACGATCCTCTCTTTCCAAGCCTTCGAGAACGCGATCATCGCCGACATGGCGCTGTGCGGATCGACCAACGCCATCGTTCATCTCATCGCGCTGGCCCGGCGGGCGGGCATTCCCCTTTCCATCGACGACTTCGACCGGATCTCCCGTGAGGTGCCGGTGATCGCGAATCTGCGCCCCGCCGGCGAATACCTCATGGAGGATTTTCACGACGCCGGGGGCGTACCGGCCCTTCTCTCGCGTCTCGCTGCAAAGCTCCACCTCGATGCCCCGACCGTGACCGGCCGGTCGCTGGGGGAGAACATCGCCGGGGCTGAGGTCCTCTCCGACGAGGTCATCCGTCCGCTCGACAGACCCCTCGACTCCGCCGGGGGAACGTTCGTGCTTCGTGGCAACCTCGCCCCCGACGGCTGACTCCGGGGCGACATGGAGCACGCACGTGCCGTAGCTCGTGCCCGACATCCGCGCGTCGGAGATCCGCACCATGTCGCGCACGCC
>JBAWVV010000703.1:0-2009 GCA_037147115.1 Planctomycetia bacterium
TGGAATGTCGACGCCTCCGGCAACTGGAGCCTCAGCACCAACTGGAATCCCGCTGCTGTGCCGGGGAACGCCGCAGGGGACGTTGTCGGGCTCACCAACAACATCACCGCCGCTCGCACCGTCACGATCGACACTACGTCCCGTACCCTGGGCGCGCTGAACATCGGCGACTCGGACAACACCCACGCATTCACGTTGGATGCAAGTGGCGGGGCCGGCTTGACGTTCGATAATGGCGGCAGCGGCGCTGCTCTGACGAAATCCGGGGCGTCCACCACCGATACGGTCTCAACGCCGGTGACACTCGCCGACAACCTGACTGTCACCGTGGCGGGTTCCCTGGTGATGAGTGGGGTGATTTCCGAAACTGGCGGCAACCGATCGCTGACGAAGACGGGTACTGCTGGCTCCCTGTCGCTCAATGGCAACAACACCTACACAGGGGTTACCAATGTCAACGAGGGCAGACTTGTGGTCGCCTCGAACAATGCCCTGGGGAGCACGTCCGGGGGCACGATCCTCTCCGCAGGCGCCCAAGTTCGGCTCCTCAACGGTGTCACGGTTGGCGTTGAATCGTTGACCCTCAGCGGCACCGGTCTTGCCGCAGGTGCCGGCGCGGAGGGCGCGCTACGGATCCAATCGGGCACAGGCACCTGGGGGGGGACAGTGACGCTTGCCGCAAATTCTTTGGTCAACGCAGGAAGCGGAAACACTTTGAAGATTGGTCCGGGCACTGGCACGGCGATCAATCTGCAGGGCAACACCTTGGATTACACGGGTGCAGGCAGCCACGAGGTCCTCGGCGGTATCTTCGGCACCGGCGGCATCAACAAGAAAGGCACGAGCACGCTGACCCTATCCGGGAGCGGCAGCTACAGCGGTGCGACCACCATCACCGATGGGAAAATTGTCGCCAACGCCACGTCGGCGCTCGGAACCTCGCCGGTCACCATCGCAGCCGGAAAATCCCTGGAACTGCAGGGCGGATTCGACGTGGGCGGCGGCCTGCTGACGCTCAATGGCGAGTCCCTCACCAACGTCAGCGGCAACAACACCTATTCCGGCCCCGTGACGGCGGCCGCGAGCTCGCGAATCTTCGTCACGTCGGGCACGTTGACGTTGAGCAACACGATCAGTCAAAGCAGTCCGAGCAATGCAATCACGTTTTCGGGTGACGGAGTCACCCTCATCTCCGGCAACCTGGATACCAGCCTGACAACGCTCGATATCAATTCCAAGACCGGATCCGACGTTCCCACCGTGATCTTGACCGGCAGCAATGCCAATTTCACGGGCCCCGTGGGCGTCCAAAAGGGCACGCTCCAACTCGGCAATGGCGGCACGACCGGTTCGCTGCCCGTGAGCGGTGCCTTCAACATCGGCAGTGGGGCAAGGGTCATCGTGAAGCAGAGTGACACGGTGACCCAAGGCACCGACTTCTCAGGTACCCTCAACGGGCTGGGCGGCTTTACCCAGGCCGGCAGCGGCACCACCATCCTGAACCTCGCAAACTCCTACACGGGCACCACCAACGTCAACGCAGGCACGCTGATCATCAATGGAAATCAAGCGGCGGCGACCGGCGCCGTGACGGTGGCCAACGGGGCAACGCTCGGCGGCTCGGGAATCATCGGAGGGGCTGTCACGGTGAACGGTATCCTCTCACCGGGCAACAGCCCCGGCATTCTGACCGTCAGCTCGCTCGACCTCATAGGCGGCAGCACGACGCGGATGCAGCTCATCGGCGCCGGCAATCTCGCCGGCACGGCAGGCACCGACTACGACAAACTCGTGATCTCGACCGCCGGCGGCCTCCGCTACGGCGGCATCCTTGATCTCGATTTCGCCAACACGGCGACCTTCGACGACGGGACGACGTTCGACCTGTTCGGCTTCACCGGCTCGACGCTCGGTGGCTTCGGCTCCGTCATCAGCAGCGGGAGAGGGAGCTACGGGGGACTCACCTTCTCAGGTGTGGGAGGCGTGTGGACGGCTCTGTTCGGGAGCCA
>JBAWVV010000704.1:0-2006 GCA_037147115.1 Planctomycetia bacterium
GTCCAGAACGCCCGGTTTTTCTCATCCCACTTCAGGAGGTCGATACCGGCGGCCGGGCTGCCGCTGAACGTGTCGTCGTATTCCATGCCTGACCTCGTCGGGAGCAGGGGAGAGACCGGCCACCGCCAGGGCCCGCCCGCGGGGCTTGGCCGCTGTCCGCACCGGGAGATCCCCCGGCCCACCGGACCTTCCCATACCAGCGGCGATGAATCCAGACTGGGTCGCCCCGGGGAAGGGGCGCCGCCGGGGCGTTGCGGCGGCCGCCCGTTCGGCTCAATCACGGCGATGTTAAGGGGGCCATGAAGCCGTCGCCGTACGGCAACGGGACGTTTCTCCACCCCCCTGATGAGCAGCCTTGATACCGTAGCCGCTTGGCGGCTGTCACGATGGCCTTCCCGAGGAAGGAAATGGACCATGACCGACCACCCACTCAGAGAAGCCTACGAAGCGACCGACTACCGGGTCGGTGACCGCTTCACCATCCGCTGCGGCGCGCTTTCTGCCCCCCTCGACGCCCTCCTCACTGACCACGGGCACGATCACTGGGCCTACATCACTGCCTGCAATCCGGGCTCACTCCCCCTCGGCGCTGCCGAGAATCGGCGCCGGATGGCAGACCTCGCCCGCCGCATCGCCTTCCTCGGCCTGCCGATGCTGGCAGGAGAGGGTGTGGGAGACGGAGAAGATTGGCCACCGGAGCCGAGCCTGCTCGTCCTCGGCATCGGGCAAAAAGCAGCGGTGGAGCTCGGCCGGGAGTTCGGCCAAGTGGCGATCGTCATCGGCCGACTTGGCGAGCCGGCCCAGCTCTACTTCTGCTCGCCCCCCCCGCCGCGCACGGCCGGGGAGACCAGACCGCATCGGGGCTGAAAGCCGGCCCGGACTGCGGTAGCGAGAGGGTGTCGGTTTCGCTACCGTTCTGCCCACGACGGCCGCCGCCCCAGCCATCCTCCGAGGACGACCCAGTGATGCGGACTCTCCTCGACTGGCTCCTCTTCGCCCACACAGGCGGCCAATTCCTCGAGCTCAAAGCGATCACCGCCCACTACGCGCCCGACGATCCCGACTTGTACCGTCGGTATCTCCCCGAACGCCTCGCGATGCCGGCCAGGCCAGTCGTGAAGCTGTTCCTCGTCGACTATCTCCAGGTCAACCCCTGGCCGCTGACCCGCTACCAGGAATGGTCGATGCTCCTGCGGGCATCGCATGACGGGGCCGAAGGATGGTTTCCGGTGACGATGCCAGTCACGACCTGGGTCGCCAGGCAGGGGGGGCATCATCTCGGCTTTCCCAAATACGTGGCCGCGTCGATCGCGCTGATCGACGACGGGCGAACCGCC
The DNA here is from genome assembly GCA_037147115.1 of Planctomycetia bacterium. Taxonomy (GTDB): domain Bacteria; phylum Planctomycetota; class Planctomycetia; order Pirellulales; family UBA1268; genus QWOP01. Next base: position 1,338 of record JBAWVV010000704.1, read on the forward strand.
TTCGGCCGGGCCACCGCCAACGATCGGCTCGATGTCTCGATGCGCTACAGCGACGACAAGCCCCCCATCCTTGCCCGGTGGGAACGGGAACTCCGTGCCCATGACGCGTTCATCGAAGGGGATTTGATCGTTCTGAAGCCCACCGGCATCGGCCCCGATGTCAATCGGATCCGGTTCGAGGATGGCGCCCCCTCGTCTTGGACTACCCGGCACGGCTCGGTTGAGCTGCACGGCGATGCGGGGGGGCTGATCCCCGACGGCCGAATCGTTCCCGGATCAGCCCACCATTTCCAGGGGGGTATGAATCTCGTCCGCAGCGCACCGACCCCCACCGTGCTCCCCTTTTCCAGCCACGTCCGCCGCCGATCGCGCCCCTTGTCCCGGGCCGCCTGATTCCGGGGCCGCCGGGGAGCCGGGTACGGCTTCACTCCCCGTCGTCTCCGACCGACACGACCGACGAACTGTCCGTTTGACTCCCCCCGGGTTTGAAGCATCGTTGATCCCTGGGTCGCCGCCTCTCCCCGGGCGAGCGCCGTCCACTCCGAGGCCTCCTCCATGGCATCCATCGACATTCTCCTGGCCGTTATGGCAGCGCTCGTCGCCGCTTGCTTTACCGGCTATTCCCTCACCGACGCCCCCCACACGACATCGTCAGACCAGCACTAACTG
>JBAWVV010000705.1:0-1997 GCA_037147115.1 Planctomycetia bacterium
CCTGCGGGGAAGCGATCCAAGACGGCCATTGCCCCCCCACCGATACGACCTGTCCCACCGGCCCCTTTTCATCCCCGGCCTGGCTCCCTTCGGCCCGGACGGGCTTTCAACTGGTGCCTTCGGCCGTCCATCTCCCGCTTGGGGCCGCGGCGCTGCATAATCCCCCCCATGTTTCCGCAAAAGATCAAGCTCCGGGTGACGATCTTCGTCGGGGTGCTCCTCATCACCACGGGCTTGGCCGCGCTCCTTCTCCTCCTGAACTGGCTCTCGTCTGCCCGGACCGTGCGGACGTTCACCCGCGATCTCCTCGATCCGGTCGCGCACCAGGTCACCGAGCAGACGCGCGACATGCTCGACAGCGCCGCCTCGGCGGCAGAAGTGGCCGCCGCCGTGATCGGGGATGTCCCCGCCGAGCTCCGCCCAAACGCGCTCGATGTCGTCGGCTCTGCACTCCTGTCGAGTGAGCGGGCGCTGGCATACGTGCAACTCGGTCTCCCCGACGGGGGCTGGGTCCGGATCACCCGCCGCGACGACGGGAGCCTCGAGTCACAGCGTCGTCTCGTCTCGGGCCCCGAGGCCACCGCCCCACGTACGACCATCAGCCGCCGCGCCCCCGGTGCCCCTCGCACCGAGATCCTCGAGCGCACCGAGGTCGACGCCTCCTACGACCCCCGCACGCGCCCCTGGTACATGGGCGCCCGAGAAGCCAAGGGTGTGTTCCTCACCGACGCCTACGCCCACTTCCCCGACGACACGATCGTCGTCACTGCTGCGGTCTCCCTTCGGGCCCAAGACGGAGCCGATGCCGGCGTCGTCTCGGTGGCAATCACGCTCACCGAGGTGGCCGAGATGCTGGCGCGGCTCCGGGTGGCCGGCCGGCTGATCCGGGGCTTCGTGCTCGATCCCGCCCAGGGGACGCTGGCAGCCGCCGGGGCGGCGCCGATCCGAGCGGAGAGTGGAAACGTTACGCTCCCGAGGCTAGCGGATACCGATCCGTCGGTCCTCCGGGCCCTCGCTCGCAACCCCGACTTTCAGACAACGCTTCAAACGCTCGAGCCCAACACAACAGCCTCGATCGCCTACGTCGCCGACGGTGCCCGCCAGCTGGCCGTCGTCCGCCCGATCGCCGTCCATGGGCGGGAATGGGTCGCCGGCGCGGTCGTGGCGGAGGACGATTTCCTCGGCACGATCCAGCGCGACATCACCCGCAGCATCCTCATCAGTCTGGGAATCCTGGGGCTGTTTCTCGCCGGCGCCGCCCTTCTCGCCAAGTCGATCGCCGGACCGCTCCATGCGATCGCCGTGGAGACCGAGCACCTGCGGCGCTTCGACTTCTCTGAGCGTCCTCTCCCCCACACTATTTTCGAGGAGATCGCCGACGTCAACGGCGTGTTCGGCAGCCTCAAATCGGGGCTGCGGGGCTTCGGGAAATACGTTCCGCTCAAGCTTGTCCAGGAACTGCTGGCCGACGGCACCGAGCCTGTCCTGGGTGGCCGCTCCGAAGAACTCTCGATCCTCTTCAGCGACATCCACGGTTTCACCGGCTTCTCCGAGGAAATCGGCGTGGCCGACACCGCGCAGGTCCTCGGCGACTATCTCGCCGGAATCGCCGGGATCGTGACCGAAGAATCAGGGACCGTCGACAAGTACATCGGCGACGGGATGATGGCCTTCTGGAACGCCCCCCGCCCCGTCGCCGATCATGCCGAGCGGGCCGTGATCGCGGCCATTCGCTGCCGCGATGCGATCGCCACCATGCCCCGGGCCGAGCGGCTCCGGACGCGTTTCGGGATCCACACCGACCGGGTGATCGTGGGCAACTTTGGCGCCCCTGATCGCTTCGACTACACCGCCATCGGCGATGGGGTGAATCTCGCCGCCCGGCTCGAGCGCGTGAACAACGAATACGGCACGGCGGTCATCGCCAGCGACGCCACCCGCCGGCTCGCCGGCGATTCAATCGCCTGGCGGCGCCTCGATCGGATCGCCGTCAAGGG
>JBAWVV010000706.1:0-1991 GCA_037147115.1 Planctomycetia bacterium
GTTGGAGACGGCCCTGAGTCTCCCCTTGATCTCCAACGCGCGACTGCTCCCCGGCATCCGACTGGCATACAAGCGGTCGAGTTCAGTCAGGGAGCGGGAAGACGACGGCGTGCGAGACTGGCTGGCAGCCGTCGAACGTCACATCGCCCTCGACGGCCTCCGCGGCAAAACAGCGACTCCGCCGGCGATCGCCGAGGATATCGACCAATGGATGCTCCGCGCTGAGGCCGCATGGCTGTGGTTGGTGGACAAGTGCGAATCGAACGATCCTGTGAACCGGGAAACCGTGGTGCGTTGGTTGGAGTGCGTCGGCACTCGCCCCGAGGGCGAGGCGTTCAACCCCGGACAACTCCACTTCCTCAGGATGCTGACGCGTTGGGCGGATTCCGCTGACTGGCAGCGGCAACCGGAAGCTTTCCGCGACTTCATCCGGCTCGTCTCGAAATCGCGTGAGTCTGTCTACGCCCAGGACGTACGAGCCGATCGCATCATCGGGACAGAAGATCTGGCGAATCGGGGAAACGCCGCGATGAGAGCGGCGTTTGACCTCGTGTTCGTGGGCGGGGCAGCGAACATCGACAAGGCCGTGGCTTTGTCACGGGAAGGAATCGAAGCCTTCGACCAACGGGCGACGCTCTCCACGCCGAAACTCCGGGCCCTGAAATTGCTCGATGCCGTGAGGGCGGAACTTCCCTATCTGGTCACCTGGTGGGTCGAGGAATTGCGGCACTCCGTCCGCCAGCAGGGTGACCTGGAAAGCGGAGGACTCGGCAGGAAGCCCACCGACATCGTGGCGCTGCTGACGGCTGTCGAGCAACTGGAACAGGCCGTCGATGCCATGCTGACGACCGGCAATGGCGAGACCGCACTGACAGCGTCGGTCGACAAGATCGACGAACTGTGCTCCGCGTGCGAAACACTCTTCGGCTCACTCAAGTCGGTCTTCCTGAGCGACTGCGCCGATCTCACCACCCAGGCTCCCGACAGTCCGCGGACGTACGGACGGATCCGTCGCATCCTGGAAGTGCCGCTGGTTCTCGGCGATCTGCGGATGCGGTTGCTCAGACGAGACGACAACCTCGATCGCCGCCAAGCGGCCCTTTTGGCCCGCGAAGGTTTTCTCAGCGACGAACCGCTTCCACCCGTCGACCCAGCCGCCGTTGTGGCCGGGTGGATTCCGTGGCGGAACCAGCTGACGCATCCGATCCTGCCCGTCCTCGCAACCGATGCAGCCGGGGCATCCTCACTGCCCACGACTGCCGCCGACATTGCCACGAACGTCGGACGACAGGTGACCGCCGTCCGGTCTGCCGCGAGATCACTCCCAGCCATCATCGCCGACTTTGACCGTCAGCGTGCCGAATTGGATGTCGGCAACCAGGAAAGCGATGCCAAGGTTCTCACACTGCTCGCCCGCGGAAGCGGGGTGAGTCGTCGTCTGGCTGCCGTGGCCGGCCCGCGATCGCGCATCGGCGATGGCACCACGCCGACACAGCGGTATTTCGCCGCCGCGTGGCACCAACGACTGCTGCAACATGCCGAGACCACGCTCGAGGAGTTCTGGGGAGGTGTCGAGCCGGATGAGCCGGTCTATTGCTTTCACAAGGCACGCGTGCTGCTCGAGTCGGCAGGGGAGATTGTTCGCAGCAACGGTATCACCTTCGGGGATCGCGACCGCAATCGCCTCGCGGCGGAGATCAACGCCGTTGCCTCGCAGTGGGACGGTTTCGCGACCCTCGAACTCACCCCCAACCGGCTCATCCTGCCCTCGGCCCGCGATGTCGAGCCCACGCGGAACCAGGCGAGCCTCACGGCCCGCCCCGGGGTGCCTCCCGGCCTGGCCTCACTCTGGCTGTCCGAGTCCGTGGCCGGCCCACCGCTGGCGCTGCTCCAACGCGAGAGCACGGAAGTTTTCCCCGGGGCGGCTCGCCCCGGCCCCGCGAGCCGCACTGGAGTCCGTGTGGTGTCGCGGCCCGAGGAGGCTGCTTGGC
>JBAWVV010000707.1:0-1989 GCA_037147115.1 Planctomycetia bacterium
CCCAGTGCCTTGTGGGCTCGCACCGTCAACATCACCCGCCATAGCCCAACTCCGCCAAGCTCTGCGCGATCGCCGCGTCCAGCCGCGCCGCCTCGGCACGCTGCGCCGACAGCGTCGCCACCAGCCGCGCCATCCGATCCTCGAAGGGTTCGTCGTCCTCGTCGAGATCCTCGGCGCCCACGTACCGGCCCGGCGTCAACACGTGCCCATGCCCCGCAATCTCGGCAATCGTCGCGACCTTGCAGAAGCCCGGCACGTCCTCGTACCCCTCGCCCGCCTTCCACGCGTGGTACGTCGAGGCGATCCGTGCAAGGTCATCGTCGGCGAACACCTTCAGGGTGCGGCTGGCCATCGACCCAACCTGGCGCGCGTCGATAAAGAGCACCTCGCCCCGACGGTCGCGCCGTCCCTGCCCCCCCGCCTTCGCGCGCGTCAGGAACCAGAGGCACGCCGGGATCTGGACGGATGAGAACAACTGCCCCGGCAAGGCGACGATGCAGTCGACGGCGTCCGCCTCGACCATCTTCCGCCTGATCTCGCCCTCGCCGTTCTGCGTCGAAGACATCGACCCGTTCGCCAGCACCACCCCCGCCGACCCCGTCGTCGGCTTCAGGTGCCAGTGGATGTGCTGCAGCCATGCAAAGTTGGCGTTCCGGGGCGAGGGTGCACCAAACGTCCACCGGACATCATCCTGCAGCCTCTCGCCGCTCCAGTCGGAGATGTTGAACGGCGGGTTCGCCATGATCACATCGAACCGCTCGTCCTTCAGCTCGTCCTTCAGGAAGCTCCCCTCGGCATTCCACCGGATATCCGAGTCGATCCCCCGCACCGCGAGGTTCATGCGCACCAGCCGCCACGTCGTGTAGTTCGACTCCTGCCCGTAGATCGAGATATCGTTGATCGTTCCCCCGTGCGCCCGCACGAACGCCTCCGAGTGGACGAACATCCCGCCGGACCCGCAGCAGGGGTCATATACCGAGCCTTGGTACGGCTGCAGCATCTCCACCAGCAGACGCACGATCGACCGTGGCGTGAAGTACTCGCCCCCCCGCTTCCCTTCGTTCGCCGCGAAGCTCCCGAGGAAGTACTCGTACACCCGCCCAAGCACGTCCCCGCCGTCGTCGCCAATGCGTCCCACCGGGATCGTCGAGACCAGGTCGATCAGCCGCCCCACCATCGTCGTGTCGAGTGCCGGCCGGTTGTAATCTTTCGGCAGCACCCCGCGCAGCGACCCGTTCTCGTCCTCGATCGCCTGCATCGCCTGGTCGACCAGCGCCGAGATGGTGGTCAGCCTCGCGTTCGCCTGAAGGTGCGCCCACCGGGCCGCCTCCGGCACGAAAAACACGCGTTCCGCGACGTACTCGTCCGGGTCTTCGGCAACCTCGGGCGACTCGCCGGAGAGCCGGCCGTGCAGCTCCTCGAACGCATTCGAGATGTGCTTCAGGAAGATCAGGCCCAGCACGATGTGCTTGTACTCGGATGGCTCCACGTTCATCCGGAGCGCATCAGCCGCCTCGAAGAGGAGCTTCTCAATTGGAGTGGGGGCCTGGGCATTGGCGGTAGGGGCGGATATGGCCCTGTTGGTGCCAGTGGCAGACGCCACGGAGCCTCCGGGACGCGGTGGCCTCCCCCGTCGCCTTGGCTCAGTGGACCCAGTGGTCGCTTGCGCGAAGTCAGGCATCCGTCCTCCGTGTCGGTTACGCACGAATGGTGCGGCCTTCGCACATGGTACGCACTGCCGAACCCCGCTCAACAGCACTGACCGGGTCTTTCTGGATATGCGTACCGGGCCCGAAGGACCACCGGAACCACGACCGTCCAGGGGAGTGGAACTCATGGCTACCGGTCACGGCGAGGGGGATGGCTACGTGGTGTCCCGAGTGACTGGGCGGGCCGTTTCCAGGATCTCCCCAAGGCTTATCGAACGGCCGTAGGGCATCGGGCGTCGATCCGCACGGGCAACGAGTGCTGCGAGCATCATCCGGGTGG
>JBAWVV010000708.1:0-1987 GCA_037147115.1 Planctomycetia bacterium
ACCCAATCGTCGGCAGTTTTCTCGCCGTGATTCGAATATTCCGGGATCACACCGCGAGTCGCGAACGCGTACCGCAACAGCCTGGCTTTCGTTTGCGTAAACTGGCGACCAACAGGTTGCGGCAAAACCGTCGCCGCGATTACACTCTGCTCCGCGTGGATGGCGAATGTCGCCGTCGTGCGTTTTTCGAGTTCGGGGAGGGAATCAGTCATGCGGTTTCGTACTCTGTCGCGTTTCTTCGGCCTACTGCTCGCAGCCTCGACCGGATTCGCAAACGCCGCCGACTATTACTGGGACACAAACGGCACAACTCTCTATGGCGACGGGAATGGCATCTTCCGTCAAAGCGCCAGCGGCACGACGTGGTCCACCTCCTCATCGGGCACAACGCCGCTCACGTTCGTGATTGCCACCAATGTTGGTGGGACGAGTTCGTTCCAGTTTGGCTTCGGCCCGGCACCAGACAACACCACCAACGCCGGCACGGTCACGATCGGCAACAGCACCAGCACGTCGAACCAGCCCACCGTCGGAGCCCTGATCTTCAATGCCTCGGGAACGAGCGGCTACACATTCCAGAACGCCTCGGGCAACAGCAACGTCATGTCGGTGACGATCCGGGCATCGGCCACCAATTCCATCGGCTCTGGAACCGGAATCCTTGTTAATAGCAACGTCACTGGCAACACGCAGTTCATCCGTAACCCGTCAAACACCACGGGCGCGGCCGGCATCATCCTCGGCGCGAGCCAGACCTGGACGAACAACAGCACCGCGTATTCGCTGATCGTGAACACTCCCATTACGGGGACCTTCGCGCTCACCACCAACGGCCCCGGTGCGATCGAACTCGGCGGGGCCAACTCGTTCACGAGCCTCAATGTCTCTGCCGGCACGGTCCGCGCGACCTCGTCTGGGGCGATCCCCGCCGGTGGCGCCACCGTCGGTGCCGCAGGCACCCTCAACGTGCTCGCCGCCGTGAGCAGCAGCGTCGCGAACAGCGGCACTGTCGTGATCGGGCCGGGGGGCAACCTCACGGCCAGTTCGCTCGGCGCCGGCACGCTCTCGATCGCCGGCGTCAGCGGCACTGCGGCGACGTTCACCAACGGCCTCGCGAGCGGCACGATGAACCTCGGGCCGGTCGGCATGGCGGGCAGCGCGACGATCGCGATGCCGGTGGCCGGCTCAATCGTTTCCTCAGGCGCCGTCACGCTGTCTGGGGCCGACAACCTTCTCAGCCTGACGGGCGTCGCGGCGGCGGGCAACACCTACACGCTTGACGATGGCACCAACACGGACACCTACACAGCGACCAGCGCAGATGCGGCGGCGGTACCTCCGCTGCTTTCCGTGGTCACCAATTGGGCGCAACAGCTGCGCACGGGCGACCTGCGATTGACGCTCTCTGGCTCTGTTGGTGGCACGGGCTTGCTCGATGTCATCTACCGCGACCCCGGCACGGACTGGCCAGCGGGAACGCCCACGGTCAGCGAAGTTGGCAGCGGCACGATTGCCATTGTTGACCGCTACGGCGGCACGGCTGGGCAGTTGTCTGTGATGACTTCGCAGGCTGGCACGGGCGCCAGTGCTTGCGACTTGCTCCACGGCATTGGCGATCCTGAAGGCGCGGCCACCAAACTGCAATTCCGCAAGGACGCCAAGAACGGCGCTTTCCGCGCTGGAAAGTGGACGGGCACAGAGGCCAACTTGGCCAACGTGGGATCTGGGTCGGCAGCGTTTGGCCTAGATACCACCGCCAGCGGGCTTGATAGCTTCGCGGCTGGCGACTCCACCGTCGCATCCGGCCAAGACTCCACTGCCCTTGGCAACGGCTCCACTGCAAGCGGGGACCAATCCCTCGCGGCGGGTGACACTTGCACGGCCAGCGGTCAAGCGGCGGTCGCGCTGGGCACCGGCAACACCGCGTCTGGCGACTACTCCACCGCGACGGGGCGGCTCTGCGTTGCTGCAACCAACTATTCCAACG
>JBAWVV010000709.1:0-1986 GCA_037147115.1 Planctomycetia bacterium
GTCGGGGAAAGGCCCCGACAGGGCGCACGGCGGACGACTCGCCCTCTCCGTTTCCAATCACCATGCCAGACTCCTTTACCGCGCTGCGACAAAGCCACCAACCGCGAACTACCTCAACCCGCCCAGATCACCGAAGCCGCCGCCGTTCCCCGGCAGGACGACTTCCCCCCGTTCCCCGAAAACCCCTGACCGCCAGACGCAAGTCTTTTCAGGGAAAGCAAATGCGACAAATCACGAGCCCTCGGTTGCTATCGTCGCTCGGGCGGTTGAGGCCCGCACCAGATCCACGCCGCACCTTTTGTCCGGTTCGACCGTTTCATCTTCGTCGCATGGCCCGGTTTCCCATGGGTGGGTACGATACCGATCGTCGTCGCAACAAGTATTTACTTGTCGCGGCGTCAGATCGTGGGACAGGGATCCCGACAGCGAAGCGGAGGCATGGACGGCCATCATCCATCCACGCCATCGTTGAAAGACTCAAACCAGAGGATTCGCAGATGACTCTCCCGCTTTCGAGCCGGGCATCCGCCCATCGCCCCACCGGGGCTGGCGTTCCTGCCGTGCGCCGCGGCTTCACGCTCGTGGAACTGCTGGTGGTGATCGCCATCATTGGCATGCTCGTCGGCCTGCTGCTCCCGGCCGTCCAGTCGGCCCGCGAGGCGGCCAGACGGACCGAGTGCAAGTCGAATCTCAAGCAGGTCGGGATCGCGATGACGATGTATCTCGACCGCAAATCGCGCGGCAAGTTCCCCGACGCCGCCATCCTCCCGAGCGAGGAGCTGATTTTTTTCACGCCGACCAGGCCGATCAAACCGAGCTTGGCGAAGGTCCTTGGCCCGTATTCCGAGGACAACCGCAACATCTTCAAGTGCCCGTCCGACGTCTACTACTTTCAAAAGAACACGCAGGCGATGGAGAAGCTCAAGCAGAACCTCTCCGCCATCGGCCGCGCCATCCCCAACGACGCTCCTGACGAATACAAGACGCTCCCCTACGAGGGCTTGAGTTACGAGTTCCCGGCACGGCGTCTTGCCAACAAGACACGCGAGGAAGCGCTCGTGAGCCGGTCGGGCGCTGCCGGGGCCACATCGAAACTGTGGGTGACGTATGAGTTTGAGGCCTTCCACGGCGGCGGTCTCGGTGCGTTGTTCACTGACGAGAACGAATACAACGACCCCGATCCGAATCGGCCGCCTCCCCAGGAAGGGGCCCGTAATTTTCTCTACCTCGATGGCCACGTCGAGAACATGTGATCCCCCTTCCTCTGCCGATCCCCCACCCCAGCACGCCGCTTTTGAGGAGAGTTTTCATGGCCAGTTCCTACCCCGCCCGCGGGAAGTCGCGTGGTTACGTGCCCCCCGAGGAGAAGAAGGCCAAGGGATCGGCCGGCCGGTGGATCGGCGTGATTGTGGCCCTGCTCGTCTTCGGCCTCCTCGGGGCCTGGGCGACGGGGCTCTTCGGTCGCCGCACCGACGTCCGGATCGTGGAGATCCGGAAGATGTCGGACGAAATGTCGAAGCAGATGGCGACCGGCGGCCCGCAGAACGAAGATGAGGCCAAGGCATTTGCCCAGTCGATGGGGCAGATCCGCGAGAAGATCCAGGCCCTGCCAGAGGATCTGCGGGGCCAGGCGTTCCGCGGCGGGGGGATGGGGCGCGGCTTCCAGGCCGCCATGCAGGCCAATATGAAATCCTTCTTCTCCACCCCTCCGGCAAAACGGGAAGCGGAGCTCGACCGGCAGATCAAACGTGAACAGATGATGCAAAAGGCCTTTGCTGCAGCCGGTGGTTTCGGCGGTGGGCCGGGTGGTGGTGGTGATGGATCACACCTCCAAACACGGCGAGTCCAAGGTGCTGAAAGCCTGCACCCTGCCGCTGACCGGACAAGGCGTGGTGAACCGGGTGATTACCAATCTGGGCGTGTTCGATGTGGTGCCGGGCGGTTTGCGCATCGTGGAATGTGCGGACGGCGTCACCGAAGCGGACC
>JBAWVV010000710.1:0-1985 GCA_037147115.1 Planctomycetia bacterium
GCGGAGGGCATCCATGCCCTCCGCTCTCTCCGCGCCGCTTGCGCTTTCGCCCTCCTATCCTTCGCTGACCGGCGAGGCCGGCTCTCGGAGCACGGGCGACCCCTCGCTGAAGAGCCAAGCGGTGCGCCTGTGCCGACCCGGCCCTCGCGAGCCCTGCTGGTGTCCGGTCCGTTTTCGCGTCAGGCCGACTTGTGTCGGGCCGATTCGCGGGCCGGCACGATCGGCTCCTTGTCGTCGACGTTCCGCTCCGTGATCACGTACGAGCTGCCGGAGTGATCCGGGAGATCGAACATCACATCGAGCATCACGTCCTCGATGATTGACCGCAGGCCGCGAGCGCCCGTTTCCTTCCGCATCGCCCGCCGGGCGATCGAGCAGAGGGCGTTTTCGGTGAACTCGAGCTGGCAGTTCTCCATCCCGAACAGCTTCTGATACTGCTTCACCAGCGCGTTCTTCGGATCTTTCAGCACCTTCACCAGTGCCCCCTCGTCGAGCGGCTTGAGCGACGAGATCACCGGGAGGCGGCCGACGAGCTCGGGAATCAGGCCGAACTCGAGGATGTCGTCGGAATCGACCTGCGGGAGGAGCTCGGCGAGGGTCGCCTCCCCCTTGTGCCCGCTCGGTTGCCCGAAGCCGATCGTCCGCTTCCCGAGCCGCTTGCCGATGATCTTGTCGATCCCCACGAACGTCCCGCCACAGATGAAGAGGATGTTCGAGGTGTCGATCTGGATGTACTGCTGCTCGGGGTGCTTGCGGCCCCCCTGCGGCGGAACGTTGGCAACGGTCCCCTCGAGCATCTTGAGGAGCGCCTGCTGCACCCCCTCGCCAGAGACGTCGCGGGTGATCGAGACGTTCTGGCTCGTTTTGCCGATCTTGTCGATCTCATCGATGTAGAGCACGCCGCGCTGGGCGGCCTCGATGTCGAAGTCGGCGGCATTGAGGAGCTTGAGGAGGAGATTCTCAACGTCTTCGCCGACGTAGCCGGCCTCGGTGAGCGTCGTTGCGTCGCCGATCGCGAACGGCACGTTGAGGACCCGGGCGAGCGTCTTGGCGAGGAGCGTCTTGCCGCAGCCGGTGGGGCCGAGGAGGAGGATGTTCGACTTTTCGACCTCGACGTCGGAGCCGTCGCTGCCGAGCGTGAGCCGCTTGTAGTGGCTGTGGACGGCGACGGCGAGCACCCGCTTGGCGTGCTCCTGCCCGATGACGTATTCGTCGAGGTGGGCGACGAGCTCACGCGGCGTCGGGATCGAGGTGAAGAGCTGCTTGCTCGTGCCGCGGCGCTTCTTCTCCTGGTCGAGGATCGACTGGCACAGCTCGATGCACTCGCCGCAGATGTAGACGTCCCCTGGGCCCTCCACCAACGGACCGACGTCCCGGTAGCTCTTGCGGCAGAATGAACAGAACGCGTTCTTCTTCGTCGTTCCACCCGCCCCGCGGCGACCGAGGTTGTTGACGTCCTTCCCTGATGGCATGTCGATGATTCCCTTTGAGACTGCAGTTGGGAGTGAATGGGTCGCGGAGGGCTAGGGCGTCAGCCGCCGTTCCCCTTCCCGGGGAGCGGCTTCGCTGGCGGCAAGACGCCACCGGCGTCGCTGATCTGCACGTGCGGTTCGACGAGCGTTCTTATTTTTCGGTATTCCTCCTCGCTCAAAACACCCTGATCCCGCAGATTTTTGTACCCGGCCAGAGTGTTTTCCCAATCGCCACGACCGGACTCCGGCTGATCCTCCTGGGCCCGGCGGACCCAGGTTTGGAGCGCCCGGAGGGCGACGATGAGGGCGAGAAGGCCGCCGACGAGGACCGCTGCCAGGCCGGCGAGGTCTCGAAGCGACGTTTCAGGGGAAAACACGGCGGTGGCGGGATCGGGGGAAAAGGCTCGGGGCGGAGCCCACCACGATGGCGTTGGCCCTGCGCGGATTATGGCAGTCTGCCGATTGCCGGGTCCAGCAGGAAAAGCGCCCCACCCCCTAGGCTCGCCGGCTTGC
>JBAWVV010000711.1:0-1981 GCA_037147115.1 Planctomycetia bacterium
CTCGACCAACCTGCCCGCCTCCGCAGCCTTGCCCGCGCGAAGCAGCACGAACGCCTCCAGACGGTCGCGAACCTGCTGATCGGCGCCGTCGAGCAGCTCGGGAACACGCCCCTCGTCGTAGAACTGCCGCCGCGCCGCCTCGGCGCGAAGAAGATGCCGGATCGGAATGGCCGACACCGCCGCACGGGGCTCGACGGCAATCGTGGCGTCGAACTGCGCGTCGGCGCGGTCGTGCTGGCCGGAGAGGACGAGCAGTTCGGCGAGCAACCAGCGTGCCTCGAGGTCTTTCGGCTTCGCCTTCACCTCACCGGTCGCCGCCTGGATCGCCTCGTCCAGATTCCCCGTCGCCAAGAGTTTCCCTGCCGTAGTCATCGTGTCCCCTCTTTCGTTGATCAGGAGCGTTTGTCGGCCCTTCGCACCAAGGTAACGAGCCTCAGCGTCGCATCGAGCCGATCGAGTTGAAAGTGTGGCTGAAGCCGCATGATCACGCGGTAGGCCCCGGCAGTACCGGGCTCCTCGCGGACCTCGACGTGGGCCGCCCGCAGCGGCATCTTGGCCCGCGTTTCGGCCGAGGCCTGGTCGTCGGGGGTGACATACTGGTTCACCCATTCGGAGAGGAGGCGCTCAAAGCCCGGGCCATCGGCGAACGCACCGACTTTGTCCCGACCGATCACCTTCAGGTAGTGGGCGAACCGCGACACGCAGAGCACATACTGGAGCATCGACGAAATCCGGGCGTTCACGGTAGCGACAGCAGAGTCGTATCGGCCGGACGCATGGAGCGAAGCATTGGAGTGAAACACCGCGCGGCCGTTGGACCCAGACGAGGAGAGAGCGATCAATCCGGCCTGATCAAGATCCATCTGCACCGGTTCGGTGACGAACACCTCGACAGGCCCCCTCACCGCAGCATCGTGGTCGAGGCCGGTGAATCCTTCGACGGGGAGCGCCGCGACGACACCGCCCCCCTCCAAGCCGCGCGAGCCCCCCCGGATGTCGGCAAACCATCCCGACCGCCCGAACTCCCGGATGATCACGCCGGCCAGCGGCCAGATGGCCCCGTTCCAAAGCCTCCCGGAGCCGTCGGCCAGATCCGCCTCCTCGCGGTAACGGAAGCCTCGCCGCGCCCAAGTCCGTTCCTCAGCCGCCGCCCCCTCCGGGCGGCCGATCCAACCGTCATAGGGAAGCCGTCCCAAGACACGCGGCAGTGGCAGGCCAATGAACCGTGACTCCTCCCGATCGCGCAAGCCCCGCCATTTCACGAAGTCGGGAGACGACTGATAGGTGTCGGGAAAAGGCAAGGCATCGAGTTGCTGGAAGGAATCAAGTCCCAACAGTCCGGGCGCTGGGTTGACCAGCAGCGGCGAGAAAGCCGCCGCAGCGACCTCGGCCAGCCCCGTCAGGAGGCTGACGTCGTCGGGGTGATGACTGAACTGGTAGTCGGCCAGGAGGAGCCCGTAGGGCGTGCCCCCCGCAGTGCCAAACTCCTCCTCGTAAACCTTCCTCCACACCACCGAGCGATCGAACTCAACGGCCTCGGAGCGATCGCGCGCCAGCTCACGCTTCGTGACGGAGAGGATCCTCACTTCCACCCGCGCCGGGCCGTCCGCGGCGTCGTTGGCATCGAGAGCCTGGCCGACCATCCAAGCCAGTCCGCGCCACGACGATTCCAATTGCTGAAACCGGATGTGATGGAGGATGGTGTCGAGTTGCCGAGCCAAGGCCGAGTCGATGGCGGCGATGTCCTCGCCCAATCGAACGAGCAACGTCGCCCGCGTCAACCGCTCGGAGAGCCCGACGCGGCGGGCCGCCCAAGCTCGCAGCGTCTCAGCAGAGCTTCTTGCCTCGAGAAGATCCGAGACCCGTCGATCGTGCGGAGCGTCGGCCGCGATTTCGCCAATGAAGGAAAATGACGCGGACGCGGCCCCGGAGGGAGGCCGGTATTCATCAGAAGCCCCAGACACCGATGCCGATGTGGAAG
>JBAWVV010000712.1:0-1979 GCA_037147115.1 Planctomycetia bacterium
GCAGTCGTAGTGGGCATCGCTTCAGCAATCGATCGGACGCCGAAGCCGACAAGCCTCTTCGACCTCGTGCTCTCCGGTCCCGATCTGCCTGGCGTGCCGACGGCTGACACGGCGGCAATGATGCGCTCGATGATCACGACGGCCACGAAGGAAATCCTCCTTGTGGGTTATGCGATCTACGACGGCAAACGGCTCTTCGAACCGCTCGCCCGCCGGATGGAGGAGATCCCCGGCCTCGAGGTGACGTTCTGCCTCGATATTCCGCGTCAATACAACGATCCCACTTCTGCCGCGGAGCTCGTCGCACGTTTCGTCCGAGACTTCCGCGTGAAGCACTGGCCATGGGCGCGCCTACCACGGCTTTTCTACGACCCGCGATCGTTGCTCACCGGAGAAGGTCGGGCGAGCCTGCATGCCAAGTGCGTCGTGGTCGACCGAGCCCGGGCTTTCGTGACGAGCGCTAATTTCACCGACGCCGCCCAGCGGCGCAACATCGAAGCCGGCGTCGATCTCCGCCACCGGCCAACGGCGGAGCGTATCGCTGATTATTTCCGCGGTCTTCAGGCAATGGGGCTTCTCGCCGAGTGCCACTTCGAGCCACCGCCGTCGCAGCCGGTCTGACTCCTGAAGGCTGCGTTCATACCTTGTCGAATTGGGGCGTGACGGCCTTTCAACGCAAAGACTTCGACTGCTCTCGACGGTCGGTCCATTGAGGAGCGAGAACGATTCATGGAAACGTATCTGCTGACCTGGAATCCCAATAACTCCTCGGTCGACAAGACTGCCCTTGAGTGGAGGCGACTGCGGGCCGGGACGCGGCCGGGGAATGTCGTTTGGAAAAAGCCATTCATGCCCGTTGTGCGACAGACTTGTTCCGCGGGCTGCCGAGGCTGGTAGCATAAGACGTTGGTTTCCCGCATGCCGGAGCGCTCCAGCGTGACAACCCTCGAGATCGCTGTGGTGCTCGCCGACGCGACTGCCACCCTCCGCCTCTCTGGCCGCCTCGACGCGACTTCCGCCGAGACGCTCGCCGCGGCCGTCCCCGCCGACCCGGAGCTGAGGCGGCTCGTCCTCGACCTCGGCGCGTGCCCGTTCGTCTCGAGCGGTGGGATTCGCGTCATCATGACGCAGTACAAGCGGCTCGCCCCGCTCGGCGGCGGTGTCGAGCTCGTCAACGTCGGGCCGCAGGTCCGGCGCGTCTTCGAGCTCTCCGGGCTGAACGAGATCCTCGTCGTCCGCGAGAAGCCGCGGGAGATTTCCCTCGAGGGACTTCCGTTCCTCTCCGAGGGCGTGTTCGGAGAGGTCTTTAGGCTGGACGACGAGACGGTCGTGAAGCTCTACCGCGACGGCTTGGATCGAGCGGTCGTCGAGAGGGAGAAACGGTTCGCCCGCGCCGCGTTCGTGGCCGGGATCCCGACCGCGATCTCCCTCGACCTTGTGACGAGTGGCGGCCGCTTCGGCATCGCGTACGAGATGCTCGGGGCCGATTCGCTCGCCGGCCTCATGCGGCGGGAGCCCGACCGGCTCGACGACCACGCACGTCTGCTCGCCCATCTGGCGCGGACGATTCACGCCACCCCGGCCGACCCGGCCGTCTTCCCAGACATCAAGGCCAATTGCCTCGGCTGGCTAGCCGAGATGGCGCCGCTTTTCGCGCCGGCCGACGTCGAGCTCCTCAGCCGGAAGATCGAGGCGATCCCGGACGCGGACACGTGCGTCCACTTCGACCTCCACGGCGGCAACGTGATGATCCGCGCCGGCGAGCCGGTCGTCATCGACATGGGCGACTTCTCGCGCGGCAGTCCGCTCTTCGACCTCGGCCTCGTGGAGACGATCTATTCGCCGGCGGTGGGGATCTGCGAGCGGGTGACGAAGCTGCCGAACGACGTGGGCGCCGACTTCCTCACCAGGTTCCTCGACCACTACTTCGCGGGGCGGCCCGACGAGTTGGCGAGCTTCGTGGTGGATCGGGCGTTCTA
>JBAWVV010000713.1:0-1974 GCA_037147115.1 Planctomycetia bacterium
GTGCAGGGAAGGGCACGCAGTGCCAGCGGTTGGTCGACCTTCTGAAGGTGCCGCACCTCTCCACCGGCGAGATGCTTCGTGCCGAGGTTCGAGGCCGCACGCCCGCGGGCATCGAGGCGGCATCGTACATGGATCAGGGGAAGTTGGTGCCTGACCAGATCATCGTCGGGATGGTGAGCCGGCGACTGCAGGCTCCGGACTGCCGCACCGGCTGCCTCCTCGACGGCTTTCCCCGCACGCTGATTCAGGCGGAGACCCTCGACGACCTGCTCGAGCGTCGGGCGATGAGCGTGGATGGCGTGATCGAGTTGGCGGTGCCGCGAGACGAACTCGTCCGTCGGATGCTGGCACGCAAGCGGGAAGACGATGATCCGGCAGTCTTCGCGAAGCGGATTGCGAGTTTTGAGGTGCAGACGGCGCCTCTGCTCGACTACTACGCGGGGCAGGGCAAGCTCGCCTCGATCGACGGCCTGGGGACAGCCGAAGAGATCTTTGAGCGGGTGAGGGCCGCAGTGAAGCGTTTTGAGCGGGCGGCGTGGACGCGGTGACCGCGGTCGCCCGGCGTCGGCGACGCGTTATACTCCAGGGCGTTGCACGGTCATCCGGCTGGTCGGTCTGGAGGTGAGTTCGTCGTGGTCAATCTTCGGTCTCCTCGGGAAATCGCGCTGATGCGCCGGGCCGGTTTGGTGGTCTGGGGCGCCCATCAGGTTGCCAGGTCGATGGTCAAGCCGGGGGTTACCACGGGCGAGATTGACACCGCAGTCGAGAAGTTCTTTTTGGAGCATGGGGCGGTGGCGCTCTTCAAGGGCGTTCCCGGCAAGGTGCCCTTTCCCGCAGTCTGTTGCATCTCGGTGAACGACGAGGTCGTCCACGGCATACCGGGGCCGCGGCAGTTGCGGACCGGCGACGTGGTGAGCATCGACACAGGCTGCAGCCTCGGCGGATGGTGCGGCGACTCGGCGATCACCCACCCGGTGGGAGAGATCGAGCCAGATGTTCAGCGGTTGCTCGATTGCACGGCGGGCGTGCTGCAGTTGGCGATTGAACTGATGGCCAGTCGCAGTCGGTGGAGCGACGTCGCGACAGAAATGGCCAAGTATGTCCGCGATCACGGCTTCTCCGTTGTGGAGAACTTTGTGGGCCACGGCATCGGAAGGAACATGCACGAGGATCCGCAGGTCCCCAACTTCTGCACACCGGCATTTCGCAAGAACCACGATTTTGAGCTGGAGCCGGGTTTGGTGATCGCCGTTGAGCCGATGGTCAATATGGGCTCGAAGAAGGTTCGGCCCCTCGCCGATTATTGGACTCAGTCGACCGTGGACGGCCGGGCCAGTGCCCATTTCGAGCACACCGTGGCGATCACGGAGAACGGGCCGATGGTGCTCACCGCCCCGCCAGCTGCGGGGGAGCGGCTCGAGCCAGTTCAGGCTGCCGGCTGAGGCGAGTTGGCTTGGCGGGGCACCCGAATTCGTGTAGACCGCAGGATTCTCGCCACCCCCTTGTGACCCCCCTGCGGCGAACTTATAGTTTGCGGCTCGGTTCGAAGTCCCGTTCCCGGTTCCAGGCCATCCTTGGCCGTTGTCACGAGTTCGTCCATGAAGGTCCGCGCTAGCGTCCGTCGGATGTGTGAAAAGTGCAAGATCGTCAGGCGCCGTGGCGTCGTCTTTGTGGTCTGCGCCGACCCCCGGCACAAGCAGCGGCAGGGGTGAATGGCGATCGTGACTGAAGCCTTCCTCGTTCTGGGTGACCGGGCCGAGTGGAGTGCCGGGACGTGCTCGCGGGCTGGCGTCGAACGCCATCCCGAAGCGCATCGCGGCCGACGTGCACAGGATTCGTGATGGGTACGAGACAGTCCAGCGGCGATGGAAGTCGCCGGGTACACACAATGGGAATCACACAATGCCGCGTCTGATGGGCGTCGACATCCCCTCCGAGAAGAAGACGATCTACTCGCTGCAGTATCTCTATGGC
>JBAWVV010000714.1:0-1971 GCA_037147115.1 Planctomycetia bacterium
GCGCCGGCGTGCTCGAATCGACACAGGGTCAGGCCGTCACCGCGGCTGTCACCGCCACCGCGGCCCGCTTCCGCCGCCGCTGCTCGAACATCGCCACCGAACCCATCACGAGCGACAGCGTGCTGGCGAGGCCGCTGGGATCGATCTCGGGGACACCTGAGGGGACGGGGACGGCGCCGGCGAGGATCGCCACGCCGGGCGTTGATTCATACGCGGCCGAATAGAGCTGGAGGTTCTTCCGGCATTTTAGTGGCAGGGTAGCTGCGGCCTGAGGTTGAGCCTTCCGCAGAAGAACATGATCCGAGTTCTGTAGTTCTTGAATGACTTGAAGCCGCGAGCGGCGTATTTCAGTGCCTGGATGGCGCTGTTGAAGCCCTCGCTTGCGGCGTTGGTGATCCGATAATTGAAGTAGCTCAAGAGGCCAGGCAGGTGTCGCTTGAGCATCCTCGCCACCTTGACGATCGGCTGAAGGCGGCACCGTACACCCCATCCATACCACTGCTTGAAGAAGTCCTTGGCACTCATCGGATACACGTGCCTCCAGAACCAGCGAAATTGCTCCTTGATGGCCCACGCCCTCGCAGTTTTCAGTCCCTTGCGCTTGATAGACGCGAATCGGCGACGCTGCTCGGGTGAGAGATTTGACTTGTTGTAGAGCCAGAGCTGCCGCGTCCCCTTGAGCCGGTCATCGTCCTGAGCTTGAAGATCCTTGTTTTCCGCCCGCCGCACCTGATCCACCGCCTCTGTGAGATACTTGGAGACATGGAATTTGTCGTGCACCAATTCCGCATTTGGGGTCTGCCGGGCCACAGCATTGGCATAGGCAGGGAGCATGTCAGCGGCGACGGCACGCACTGTTTGCCGCTGCTCGACCGATAGGGTCTGCAGAACCGCCTCTGCGGCGGCCTGTGTTCGCTCCGGAACGACATCGAGGACGCGAGACCCATCGAGATCAGTGAGCACGGTGATGTAATCCTGCCCCTTCCCGAAGCTCTTTTCGTCGATGCCGATGTGCTTGATGGGCGTCGCTCCGCGACGCTCAAGTCCTCGCTCGACGGCCCGATCCATAATCGACTGCACGGCATCCCAGGAGAGGCCGAGAAGGGCCGCCGCCGCTTTCACGGTCCGGCAGGCCTGCAGGACTTCGATAGCAAACGCCTCGAAGAGCAGGGTGAATCGGGAGTGCTTTCCTGCCCAAGGCGGCACGATGGTCTTGACGCCATGCTCCGCGCATCGGCTTCGGGGAAGGCGGGCGACCAGCTCCGTCGTGAACTGCATCGTGTCCAGGTGCCGCCAACGCCGCTCGTCGGCATGATCGGCGAGGCCGCAGGCCCCGCTGCACTCGGGGCAGAACACGCCAGAGCCGACGTGCGACAGGCGGATCTCGACTCGTCGATCCTCGATCTGGAGGTCGACAGACTCCACCCGCCAAGAGTCATCGAGGCCGAGCAAACGTGCGTAATGCGATGAGAGTGTTTCCATCTCGGCACTCTACCCAATCGACGCCCCCCTTGAATCGACCGGTTCAAGCCACGGAAATCCCCGAAGAACCTTAACAAGCGCCCAGTGCAGTATATCGCTCCTCCGTCAGGGGCGGCAATTCGAACGGTCAACAGCGTTCTCTGGGCCGACTCCGGCCAACTCGGCTTCTCTTCGGTTCTCCCCGCCGCCACCGGCGTGTCCCTCTGGCGACCGCGCATGATGCCCCGCGTCAGTCGCGGCCCTCGTCCCGGCTCGGCTCGACGCGTGGTCTGGCGGCGCCGAGGCGATCCGCCGGGCTACGGACTCCGCGGCCGCCCGTGTTGAGGACATGGGTGTAAACAAGAGTCGTCTTCACGTCGTTGTGCCCGAGCAACTCCTGCACCGTGCGGATATCGTAGCCATCGAGCAGCAGATGCGTCGCAAACGAATGGCGCAGCGTGTGGCAGGTCGCCCGCTTGGTGATGCCCGCTGCCCGCACCGCTTCGTGCA
>JBAWVV010000715.1:0-1969 GCA_037147115.1 Planctomycetia bacterium
GTTTCTCAAGGTCCTCAATGAGATGCAGGGGTACTGCCCGGAATACCCGCACATCGCCCATATGGAGCGGCATCTCGACGGCAAGGGGAAGCTCAAGGCCTTCCAGGAAGAATACAAGAAGCTCACCGGCCACGACTGGGCCTCGGAGCGGGATGCCTATGAGTTCAACCGGGATGAGGTCGTGAAGGCGTTTTCGGCGGCCCTGGGGCAGTCGAAGGATTCGGCGGAAAAGTGGGTCGACAACGCCGAAGGCAACTTCAGCTTGAGCGTCGAGTCGTTCAGCAAGTGCGTCAAGGACTACCTCGACAAGCAAACCGATGGCCGCCGGTTGATCTTCCTCGTCGACGAGGTGGGCGGGTTCATCGGCCGGGACTCTGGGCTGATGCTCAATCTCCAGACGATCGTGGAGAACCTCGGCACGCTCTGTCAGGGACGGGCCTGGGTGGTGGTGACGTCGCAGGAGGATCTCGACAAGGTCCTGGGGGAGATGCCCAAGACCGCCTCCAACGACTTCAGCAAGATTCAGGCTCGTTTTCTGACCCGGCTGTCGCTCAGCAGTGCCAACGTAGACGAAGTGATCCAAGAGCGGCTCCTGGTGAAGAAGCCCGAAGCGGAGGTCGGCCGCTGGCTCGCGGACACCTACCGAGAAAAGGGCGACATCCTTCGCAATCAGCTCAGCTTCTCGAAGTGCGGGATGACGTTTCGGCCGTATCGCGACGCCGACGACTTCGCTCGCAACTACCCCTTCGCCCCGTATCAATTCCAGCTTCTCCAGAAGATCTTCGAGGCGATCCGCACCAAGGGGGCCACGGGATCGAATCTGGCCCAAGGGGAGCGGTCGCTGCTCGACGCCTTCCAGTCAGCGGGGCAGAAGGTCGCGGACCAGGATGTCGGCGTGCTCGTGCCGCTCTACCGCTTCTACCCGAGCATCGAGTCGTTCCTGGAGACGGCCGTCAAGCGGACCATCGATCAGGCCAAGGACAACCCGAGCCTCAAGCCCTTCGACAACGAGATCCTCCGGGTCTTGTTCCTGATCCGTTATGTCGACGAGATGAAGGGCAACATCGACAACCTCACCACGCTCTGCACCGACAAGATCGATGCCGACCGGATCGCCCTCAAGCGGCAGATCGAGGAGTCGCTGGCCCGCCTCGAGAAAGAGACCCTCATCAACCGCAGCGGCGACAACTACTTCTTCCTCACCAACGAAGAGCGAGACGTCAACCGCGACATCAAGCAAGTCGATCTGTCGAGCAACGAGGAAGCCAAGGCCATCGGCGACATCGTGTTCGAGGACATCCTCCGAGGAAACAAGAAGTACCGCTACCCAGCCAACAAGCGGGATTTCGACTTCAACCGGATGTGCGACGGCTATCCGATCGGCAATCGGGCCGACAAGGCACTCGCGGTGCAGCTGTTCACGCCGCTGGCAGACATCGACCGAGAAGCCCTTGAAGACGGCTCGTTCCTGCGGACCAGCGGGCAGGACGGCGGCCAGGTCGTGATCAAGCTCGACGACGACCCGAGCCTCGCCCGGGAGCTGCGGCAGTACCTGCAAACAGAAAAATATCTCCGCTCGCGTGTCGACGACACGATGCCGGAGATGACCAAGCGGATCCACCGAGACCTCGCCACCGACAACACCGAACGCCGCAAGCGGATCGAGCTGATCCTCGCCCGGCTGATCACGGAGGCGACCTACTTCGCCTGCAGCCAGCGACTGAGCGTCAAAAGCTCTTCGCCGCAGACTGCCCTGGAAGAGAGCCTCGAATACCTCGTCACAAACACCACTCCCAAGCTCGTCTACATCACGAAATACGCCGACGATCCGAAGCGGGAGCTGCAGGCGATCCTCCGGGCCAACGATCTCCAG
Organism: Planctomycetia bacterium; assembly: GCA_037147115.1. Taxonomy (GTDB): domain Bacteria; phylum Planctomycetota; class Planctomycetia; order Pirellulales; family UBA1268; genus QWOP01. The sequence continues at coordinate 1,874 of JBAWVV010000715.1, forward strand.
CGGGCCTCGATGGACGGCGTCAACGAACGGGCCCTCGACGAACTGCGGGAGTTCATCGATCTCTCCACCCGCTCGAGCCACCCGATCGTCCTGTTC
>JBAWVV010000716.1:0-1967 GCA_037147115.1 Planctomycetia bacterium
TTCATCCGATCCGAAAACGTTCCTGAACGCGACGATGCATCAAGGTCTTGTGGCCATCGTTCTCAGTGCATGGGCGGTCTCCGCTCTGGCCCAAGTCGATCCTAGGGACCAGTGGTGCAGCTACCGCATCCCGGCAGGGTTTGTGTACGAGGGGGAGTCACTTACTCTCGAGCAAGCGCGAGCGTTGCCGCCGCCGAGAGCGGTGCTGACGCTCTTGAACGTCAAGGAGATTACGCCCGAGGTCGCGGGGATTATCGTCAATCCACACATGCAAACCTTCCTGACGTTGCCTGCAGTCCATATGGTCGACGTCGCCACCGCTGAAGCGCTGTCCAGGCAGCGCGGCCACCTTCGGCTCTGGGGCATTGAGACGCTCGCTCCGGACGTGGCCGAAGCATTGACAAAAAGCCCCGGCCAAAGCCTTGAACTAACTGGCGTCAGGGACATCTCTCCGGAGGTCGCTCGCGCCTTGGCGCATGGCAAGCGAGGGCAGCTCGTATTAGGGCTGACGAGCCTTTCAACGGAGATCGCCGAGATTCTTGCCGAGTTCAAGGGCGATCTAGAGTTCCCGCGACTCGAGACGCTGTCGCTCGAATCCGCGAAAGCGATTGCAGAGCACGGGGAGGTCGTGCAGAGGGGTTCCGAGACATTTGGTCCTTGGCTCGATCTTGGCAAGGCTCGGCTCACCCCCGCGGTGGCCGAGGCGCTTCTTGCGCACGACGGCGCCTTGAGTGTTGGCGGACTGGAGAAGCTCGAACCTGGCGTTGGAGATATTCTCGCCAAGCACCGGTTCGAGGTTAACCTCATGCTTGATGAAATCGACTCGGCGCCCCTGGCACGAAAACTGTTCTCGGGACCGCGTGGATCTGCCAGCGTTTGTTGCCTTCTCACGATGTCGCCGGAGATCGCGGCCGAATACGCACAACGCGACCCAGGCTACCTAGAGCGCCTCGACACGCTTTCTGCGGAGGCGGCGCGAGAACTGGCGAAGGGCGATCTGCCAATCACACTGCCAGCCGTCACGAAGATCTCGCCGGAACTCGCGACGGCACTCACCGACCGGGTACGGCCCGTATACTTGTCAGGCATCAAGGCACTCGACGGTCCCGATGCCGTAGCAGTGGCAGAGGCCTTGGCCAGCACACGCGGTCCGATCTGGATGGATTCTCTGGAACGCGTGTCGGCTCCAGCCCTTGCCGCCCTTCGCAAGAAGGACACCATTCGGCTCCCGCCCGAAGAAGAACTGACGATCGTGCCGTAGGGCTGCACTTCATCCGATTCGAAAACGTTTCTGAACGCGACGATGCATCAAGTTCTTCTCGCCATCGTTCTCAGTGCATACGCGGGTGCCGCTGTGGCCCAGGTCCATCCTAGGGAGCAGTGGTGCAGCTACCGGATCCCGGCAGGGTTTGTGTACGAGGGCGAGTCACTTACTCTCGAGCAAGCGCAGGAAATCGGGGACGGGAGCCGATTGTTCAGCGAGCGGCGCAGGCTGCGATGAACGTGTTGCCGATCGGCGAGTTGCCAGCGCTGCGGCACGAAATCGGCTCCCGTCCCGAGTATTCGCGGCTACAGCCGTTCCGATCTGTCAAAGTAGTCGCAGCGGCGGTACGGCACTGGGAGAGTGGAACGATGCGCATGCTGAGAGAGATTCTCGTCACGGCCGTCATTGTTTCCTCCGCCGCTGGTTGCGGCTTGTTGAACCTTTTGCCCGGCCGGACGATCCATCAGAAGTGCGGATGGAAAGCGGGGGATTTTTTTGCCGACCCGAAGGTGATCGCGCTCTGCCGGGCCATCGAAGCCAACGATCTGGCCGAGATGGAACGCCTCGTGAAGGCAGGCGCAGACGTGAACGCGCAGGGCAAGGGCAAGATGACGCCGCTGCTCTGGGCGCTCCCGGATAATCGTCTGCCTCGGTTCAGGTGGCTGCTCGAGCATGGGGCCGATCCGAACGTCGTGATCGAGAG
>JBAWVV010000717.1:0-1963 GCA_037147115.1 Planctomycetia bacterium
GTCGAGCGACGCTGATGCCAGCGAGCAGGCCAAGTCCGGGGACGCGGCGCCCCTCGGGCCGCTGGAGCAACTCGAGGCCGATGCGCAGTCGTGCCGCACCGCCGCGGAAGCGGTGCAGGTCTACAAGATCTTCCTCGCCAATCCGAAGCTCCCCGCCGATCAGCGCAAAGCGGCAGAGAAGAAGCTGGCCCAGTGGAAGGTGATGGAGGATGAGAAGCAGCTCCGCCTCGGGAAGAAATGGGTCACCGAGGAGGAGTATGAGAGCGTCTCCAAGAAGGCCGACCAGATGGTTCGCCACAGCTACCAGCTCTTCAAGCTCGGCAACCGCGATCTCGCCAAGAAGGAGCTGATTGCCGCCAGCCGGCTCAACCCCGAGAGCGGTCGGGCTGACTTCGTGATGGGCTTCATCTATTCGATCGTCGCCGACAACGATCTCAAGGCGGTGGCCCACTTCTCGGAGGTGGTGAAGCGCGAGCCGAACAACGCCTTTGCCTACAACAACCTCGCCGTCAGCGAGGTTTTCCTGAAGCGCTATGCCGCGGCCGCGAAGCACTTCCGTCGTGCCCTCGAGATCATGCCCGATCTCCAGGAAGTTGCCGACAACGTCGCCGTGGCGATTGGCATGGACGGCATGGTGCGGCAGCGGCAGATCCCCGACGATCAGGCCGATGCGTTCAACGATCTCTACCGCAACGCGCTCTACGAGCTCCACCTCCTCCCCCTCGACCAGAGCCGAGCTGCCGAGACGGCGCAGAATGGCCAGCAGGGGAACGGCCCAGGTGGCCCAGGTGGGCCGAGCGGGCCGGGTGGGCCACGCGGCCCCGGTTCCATGGGGGGGCCGGGATCGCTCGGCGGGCCAGGTTCGCCGGCGGGTCCGAGCGGTCCTGGCGGCCCCGGTGGGGCTGGCGGCCCGGGTGGCCAGCAAAACAGCCGCCCGATGTTTGCCTACCGGGTCTTCGGGCCGTCGGGCCGGTCGATCGGAGGCGCCCAAGGGGAGCAGGGGATCCAGTCGATGTTCGACGAGCCGGCGCAGGTCGTTGTCAGCATCGCCAACGGCACCGGCTTCGTCATCGCCCCGGGATATGTGCTCACCAACCACCATGTCATCGAGGGGGCCAGCGACATCACGATCCTCGATCCGAAAAATCGGGACAAGCAACTTCTCGCCACGCTCGTGGCCGAGTCGGAAGACCCCGATCTCGCGATCCTCCGGGTCGAAGGGCTCGAGACCGAGCCGATGCCGCTGGCCGAGGCCATGCCGAAGCGCGGCACCGAGATCATGGTTCTCGGCTATCCCGGTGGCTCGGCGCTCGGCCTGGAATTGAAAAGCGCGCGGGGGGAGGTCGCCTCCGCGGCCGATCCGAAGCTCGACGGGACATTCCTTTTCGACGCCATCGTCAATCCCGGCAACAGCGGCGGGCCGATCATCAACCAGTTGGGGCGGGTCATCGGTGTTGTCGTGGCGATCAGGCGGACGAGCTTGATGGGCTCGGCCTACTCCGTCGGCATCCCGATGGAGCGAGTCTGGCCGTTCCTCGAGGAGCATCTCCCTGAGGTCGAGCCGGCAACCGATGAAATCGGCGAGGAGAAGTGGGTCGACATCGACGAGCGCCTCGGCGCCTCGACCGTGTTCATCACCGCGAAGCTCAAGCGCGGTGGCAAACCGAAGGAAGAGTCGAAGCCGGGGGATGACTTCGCCCAGGGTGGGAATGGTGGCAACGGTCCCCCGGCCGGAGCCCCTCCCGGCTTCGGCCCGCCGGGGTCGCCGCCTCCGGGAGGGTTCCCGGGTGCAGGTGGCCCGCCGAATGGGGGCTACGGTGGTCCTGGCACCCCTGGCGCACCTCCGGGCTACGGCCCGCCGGGTGGAACTGTCGGCCCGCCTCCGGGCTTCGGCGCTCCTCCGGGCTTCGGTCCCCCGGGTGGAACTCCCGGCGCACCTGGCGCTCCCGGCACGCCTCCGGGC
>JBAWVV010000718.1:0-1961 GCA_037147115.1 Planctomycetia bacterium
AGCAGGTCGACCGGCATGAGCATGCCCTTCAAGGCACGATTGAGCCGAATCATTTGTCGACTGTGCGTCAGCTGGCACGGACCGCGGTGCCCAGCACCCGCCAGACCTCGGCGGGGCTCGTGCGGCCATCGCGGATCAGTGAGCGGGCCTGCATGAAGAGTGGCGACATCCCGTTGTCGATCGCGATCCGATAGAGTTCGCGGCTGTTGGCCTTACGGAGGATCGCCTTGCCGATCTGGTCGCCGCGAACGTCGAGAAACTCGCTGATCATGGCCCGGCCCCGGTAGCCGGTGCCATGGCATTGACCGCAGCCGACCGCCACCCGGGCCCGATCCACTTCGATGCCGCACAATTCGGCAGGATCAGACGACTCGCGGCTGCAATGGCCACACAGCGTGCGGAGCAGCCGCTGCGTGAGGACCGTGATCAGCCCACTGCGAATGAGAAATGGCTCGATGCCCATCTGGATCAGCCGCGTGATCGCGCTGGCGGCCGTGTCGGAATGGAACGTGGCTAGAAGGAGCTGGCCGGTGAGCGACGCTTGGATCGCGAAGTCGGCCGTTTCGCGGTCGCGGATCTCGCCGACCATGATCACTTCCGGATCCTGCCGCATCAGAGAACGCAGGCCGGTTTTCAGGTCGAATCCGCAGGCGAGATCAACTTGGCTCTGAGCCACGCCCTCCACGGGCACCTCGATCGGATCCTCGATGGAGACGATGCTCCGCGACCCGTTCGTCGACGTGACCAGATGCCGTAGGCAGGCGTAAAGCGTGGTCGATTTCCCGCTGCCGGCCGGCCCGGAGATCAGCATCGCGCCGCTTGTCTCCACCAAGGCATCGCGGATCCGTGCCGTCACCTGCGGCGGATTGCCCAACTCGTCGAGCGTCGTGAATTCACGGTCGTTGCCGAAGAATCGCAGCACGGCCCGCTCGCCGTGCATGGTCGGAAACGTGCTGACGCGAATTTCCCGGCCATGCCTGGGCTTATCGATTCGCCCTTCCTGCGGGATGTCGTTTTTGTAGGTGAGCAGGTCGGCGAGCACCTTGAGCCGCGCGGTGACGGACGACGTGCCGCCTGGCGGGATCACGCTCACTGGCTGAAGCACGCCGTCAGAGCGGAATTTCACATCCAGCCCGTTCCGTGTGGGCTGCAGATGCAAATCGCTCGTGCCGACCGCGTGGGCGAAGTCGAGGAGGATGTCGACGGTTTCAGTGGCGTATGAAGCGGCTTTGGGGCGAAGCGAGCCGAGCCGGACTTGGGCACCAAGCACCTTCTCAGGAAGGTCGCGGCCCAGTGGAGGTGCCGCCGCAGCCACCGGCACGACCGGGGCCGCCTGAGGCACGGAGGGCTTGGGCGGTGCGGCCGTCGCCACACCGCTAGTGACCGGCGGCATTTCCATTATTGAAGAACACTTCCATTGCACCGGGATCGATCTGCGCCACATAGCGGCCAAACAGCCGGAAAATCATCATCACCATGATCGCGGCCACGGCGATCCAGACCACCGACGAAGCGATCTGCGCGATGGCAGCCATCGCAAACTTGACCCTCATCCGGAGCACGCGGAAATGCTTATCGAGCGTCTCCGCCAGCCGCCCCGACTCTTCGCCCAGTTCGACCGCCTCGATGGTCTCGGGCAAGAAGAGCCCGGTGTCGCGAAGCACGGCGTGCAGCTCGCGGCCCTGCACGATCGCCTCGCGCGCCGAGTCGGTCTTCGCTTTGAACGCCGCCGTCGACGAGCCTTTGAAGCTCAACGAGATCGCGTTCGACGCGGTCACGCCCGATTCGATCGCCAAGGCGAGCGACTGCACGAACGCGGCCTCGTCGAACGTGAGCAGGGCTCTGCCCAGAACGGGAACGCGGATCAGCCAGCTGCCGAGGAATGCAAGTTTTCCATTCCTCAGGAGAACCCACAGGCCGATGATCGCCGCGACGACAGCCAGCACCCAGCCCCAGAAAAT
>JBAWVV010000719.1:0-1956 GCA_037147115.1 Planctomycetia bacterium
TTTGTTGCTCGGGATCCACGGGCCGCTCGACCGTATTTCAGCTGGAATATGGCTTCTGTGGCGGAAGCCTCAGTCGCCGTCGACGGTCGGGAATGGGTCTAGGTTTGGTCGGTGAGCCAGTGCCCCAAACCCCTCCCGCCGACAGACCGGAGAGCGATGCAACCCACGACTGCCTTTTCACGATCGGACGACACGGACGCCACCCTGGCCCTCCGGTCGCGGCCTGCCGATGTTGGGCCGCCGAGGATCAATCGCAACGCGCTGGTAGCGGGCTGCACGGCGCCCCCAGCGAGGAGCCCGCCGCCGATTCGTCCATGCCTCAGACCTATGGCCTGTCGAACGTCGGGAACATTTGCTTCAGTCGATCAACGGTGGTTCGCCACTTCTTGCTCCGCGGTTTGCAGACGGTGTTCTGGTTCCCGAAGAAGCCGATTTCCTGGACTGCGGCATCGACGGGCCGGGTCTCGAGCCATTTCACCGGCACGACGTATTCGCAGCGATCAGGATCGTCAATCACAAGGGCATAATCCGCACGGTGGGAGACGTCGACGAGCCGCCGTTCACCCGAGGGCGTCTTCACGCGAAACTCAGCCACGGACACGCGCGGCCCGATAACATGCCCGACGCCCGCGTATCCAATGCCTGGGATCTTGACCCACACCCGGTCCCCTGGAGCGAGCAGTTCCAGCGTCCGACTGTACCACAGCCCTCCTCCGCCGGAGACGAAGCCGTACTCAACGGCATCCTCCCACGACCGATGGGGACCTGCCCCGAACGAGACGTACACCTCTCCGTTCCAAGGCTCGTCTTCTCCTCGCTGCGGAATGGCAACAACTGGTGCTTTTGCAGGATCAATCAGCCACGCACGGCTGACGAACTTGTCTTCGCCGTGCGCGAAGACCTGGAAGAACATCGCGTTGATGGCGATCCCGCGCTCGCCGAGGTAACGAATGATCCGCTCCGTGCTATCGTCGAGCGCCGCGGCCACCAGCACGATCTCATGGTTGGCGTTGAGCGCCTCCTCATCGAGCGCCGCTCCGAAGCGACTCTTGAAATCGACTGCCAGATCACTTCCCGGCTTGAAGCGGCCATAGATCGCCGCGATCTCCCCCGCGCTGAGATTCTCAACCCAGCTGGCATAGTCGAGCGCCTGGGCTACGACCTCGCGCGGGGTCCGATCGCGTTTCAGCTCGACGAGGACGAGCGTGCCGTCGGGATTGACGGCGAGCAGGTCAATCCGGCCGCCGAGGCCCGTGTCCTCCTGCCGTCCGATGAGCATGATGTCGTCAGAAAGCAGACTCGGACTGGCCACGATCATCTGCTCGAGTTGCTGCTCACTGGCCAGTCGAGCCTCCGCGAGCGGCTGCGGGCTCTCGCCGACTTTCCAGATTGATTGACGAATGGGCATGGTATTCGGCTCCTGGCTTCACTGCCGTGCGGATCGCATTGGCTTCGGAATGCCGAGTGCTTGAGCAATCTGCTCAAAGCCGGCCTCGTCCTGAAAGGGGGCGATCTCATCGGCGATCCCTCGCAGGTTAACCTTCTCCCAAGAATATCGCGGGTCGTGATGGTCGCGGATAAAGTCCTTCGAGAACGTGAAACACTCGACTGGTTTGATCCCGTCGCTACCATCGCGTCCGTGATAGAAGTTGCCGATATTGAGGAACACCACGACGAGGAATTCGAAAGCGTCGAGGCTGACTTCTTTCACCGGGAACCCTCGATCGCAATCACTCTGGTATCGACTCTTGACCTGCACCCGCACCTGCGGCTTCTCCGTTTTCCGAGGCCTGTGCCGCGGGTCGGGGTGGATGCAAATGAGGTCGTAGCCCTCGTTCCCGGGCGGGGCCTTGTAGGCGAGGATGTTCCGCCGCATGAGCGACCCCATCACGAGGTACTCGGCACCGGCGGTCACGACGGGGAAACGCAGGTACTTTGGATCGGGCATGGCAAGTT
>JBAWVV010000720.1:0-1949 GCA_037147115.1 Planctomycetia bacterium
TTGCAGAAGAGCGTCGGCCGGGCCGACGATCTCCCGCCGCCGACAGCCGCTCCCGCGATCGGCGCGACCACGGCGACGACCACGGCAACCTTCAAGGGGACCGAGACGTGCGTCCGTTGCCACCGCTCCGAGCAGGGGGAGTGGACGGGACCGGCGACGACACTCCACTGGCGCGAGGATGCCCACAGCCGGGCCCACCTCGCCCTCGCCCCGACGAACGAGCGGACCGCGGCGATCGAGCGCGTCCTCGGGATCGAGGCGCGGCGGACGCGCGCCTGCATCGCCTGCCATTCGCATGCCCCCGCGGAGCCGGCGGTCACGGCAGAGACGCCCCTTCTCCACGCCGGCATCAGCTGCGAGACCTGCCACGGCGCGGCGTCGGCGTACCTCGAGCCCCATGCCGCGAAGGAATGGCGCTTCCTCCCCACGGAGGAGAAGGCGGCCTTCGGGATGCACGATCTGCGCAGCCCCGCCGTGAAGGCGGCCAACTGTGCCGCCTGCCATGTCGGTGACATCGGCTCCGGGCGGCTGGTGACGCACGGAATGTACGCCGCCGGGCACCCCCCCCTTCGTCCGTTCGAGGTGGAGTCGTTCTCGACAGCGCTCGGGCCCCACTGGCGCCGGATCGATGCCAAGCCGGAGACCGTCCGCGCCGAAGCAGCGGCGGCCGGCTACCGCACCGAGGCGGCCGGCCCGATCGACCGCTCGCTCATCGAGGGGCTCGGCGTCCTCCGGCAATCGGTGCGCCTCGCCGCCGACCTCGCCGCGGTGGCCGAGAGGGAGACGCCCCAGGTCTCCTGGCCGGAGCTCTCCCTCCACGACTGCCTCGCCTGCCACCATGAACTGGTGCTCCCGAGCGAACGGCCTGCGCTCGGATACCGGCGCCACGTGCCGGGGCGGCCGACGCTGCCGCGCTGGCCGCTGGGGCTGGCCGGCGCCGCCCTCCGGTCGACCGGCGACCCGGCTTCGGTCGACGACCTCCTCGCGCCGCTGGTGGCGGAGTTTGACGCGGTCCCGTTCGGCTCACCCCGGCGCGTGATCATCGCCGCCAAAGGGCCGCTGGCGGGGATCGATGCCGCGATCGCCAGGCTTGCCCCCGGGCGCGCCCCCAGCGACGAGGCGGGTGATCGGGCAGCCATCGAGGCGCTCGCGGCGGCCGGCGCGACGGCTGACGACGTTGACGCGGCGCGAATCGTGGCCGCCGCTCTTCTTCCAGCCCTCGCCACGAGCCCCGCCTGGGGCGCCAACGAGCGCCGCGCCGCGTGCGACCGGATCGCAGCGATCCTCGGCCTCGACCCCGCCGGCATGTCCCCCGGCAGCCATCGCCCCGCGCCGACGGCCTCCCCCGCCATCCGCACCGTGCGCGCCGCCTTCGTCCTCCCGGCGCCGACGTCGGCGCGGTGAGCCAGCGCTCGCCGCAGGAACTGGCTGGGGAACTCGACAGGAGACTCAGGATCAGCCCCTGAATCAGCCCTTCAATCAGCGATTGAAACCTGGTTTGAGCCAGCCCCGCATCAGGGCTTGATCCGGTAGAGCTCGGCGTCGAACGGGTCGTCGCTCACCTTCCACACCTTCCCGTGGCGCTTGTACATCCGCTCCTGCTCGGTACGGTTGAACGGCCGGGCACCGATCCGGCCGAAGACGGAGATCTGGTTGCCCGATTCGTCGACGGCCCGGTCGCGGTCGATCCCCTCGGAGATCGACAGTGCCACGCCCTTCCCGGCAATCGGCCAGGTGGCGACCAACTGCGGCGTGGGACGCGGGCTGAAGCCAACGTTCCCCGGAGTTTCAGGGGAGGTCAGCTGCACGACACGCAGCCCGTTGACCCCGTCGGCGACATAGGCGAACTCGCTGACATACGTGATCCCGAGCTTCACGTCGCGGGCGTCGTTGATCAGCCCCCCGGCGTCGAAGCACTGATCGACAAACGGCTCGCCGGGGCGGGTGAC
>JBAWVV010000721.1:0-1947 GCA_037147115.1 Planctomycetia bacterium
GATCGACCCCGCGGGCTCCACGGATTTCGCAAACTGCAGATACTCGCCGCCGGGTACCGCGGCGAAGCCGAGCCCGTCCACGGCGTCACGGACGAGCTTCATGCGCGTGGCGCTGACAACGACCTCGGCGCGGAGGAAGAGGTCGATGTCGCTCGTGGTGCGGTTGTCGGGCAGGAGGTCCGGGCTGAAGAGCGTGCGCAGCCCGGAGTGAACGATCGAACGCTGCTTGAGTTAGAGCCCATACCCTCCGGCGATGATGAGCGGGATGGACTCGCCAAGCGCGGCGTGCAGTCCGAGAAGGCACTCCTGGATAGGGTCTGGCGCGGTCATGGGGCGTCCATGCTCTGGCGAAGTTCGTCCAGGATGAGGCCGCGGACCTGCTCCGCCGTTTCCAGCTCGCGCTTCTCGCCGGAGGCGAGTTCGAGATAGGTCTGGACCGGTGAGGCGAAGGGAAGGTCGTCGCAACGGCGCACGTCGAAGTAGGCTGTCGGGTCGTCCGTCTCGATCAGCTCCAGGTTCGCGAAGCGCTCGCCCTCGGTGAACTCGCTCCCGAGCGTGCCGAGAAGGGTCACGCTCGAGTCGGTGTAGAAGCGGACCCGCTCCTCCCGGCCCATGACCGCGTAGCGGTCGGTGGAACTCTGGCCCGTCAGTACCGTCCGCACGGGAGCAGCGGTGAACCGCGCCGCCAGCGCGGTGCGGTCCAGGGAGGTTGAGCCGATGACGCGCCGGCGGACCTTGGGCGGGCGGTACGCGCCGGCGAGCTTGTCAAGGAGCGGCCCCGGCTGCAGGAGGCGTGCCCGCCCGCCGCGGCGCTCGACAAGCACGTCATCCTCCAGTCGGCGGAGCGCCTTGGAGATCGTTGTGAGGGTGATGCGTCCCCCGCGTTCGCGGATGAATCGGTCCAGGTCGGCGAGGGACTCCGTCCGCGGACGCAGGAGGAGTGCCCGAGCGACGAGGGACGTGTTTCCGCGGTACACCTCACGGATGGGGTAGGACTCGCGGAACTTGTTGGGCGCCCCCGTGCGAAGCACGAGGAGCTTCCCGGGAACGACGACAAGGGCATTTCCGCTGAGGTCTATCCCGCTCACGCCGGCCCGCTCCAGTTCTCGGAGGCGCTCGGGGCCGAGGTAGGGGACAACGACCAGCGGCCGGGCGTCGAGCCCAGCGGCGAAGGCCCTGGCCTGGGCAATTGCCTGAGTGACTACCTTGGGAGTGCTGCGGCCCTTGATCTCGGCGACGAAGCGATACTCTGCCCCCTCCCACGAGGCTCGGAGCGTCGCGTCGGGGCCCTGGTCACTCCCGGGGTCGGTCCATTCAAGGTCCAGGGGCGGCACGCGCACCTCGCCCGAAATAAGGCGAGCAAGCATCTCAGACTCGGAGATGGGTTTATCGAGTGTTTTCATGGGATTGTCCTACTATAGATTATTGTCCTACTCCAGACAATCAATATTTTCAGGACAATCTAGGATTGCCGGGTCCCTGGTACCCACGCAACCATGTCCCGGCTATTGTGGCCATCGGCCCAATCCCGTGGACGGCCCGCACGGCCCGCGATGCCTGCAAGAGCCCGGAGGTGGTGAAGACGGCGGCCGACTTCCTCCTCGAGGGCGAGTTGAAATCGGGCCAGCCAGGCACCAACGGCCACCGAACGATCGATATCGGCATCCGCCTGCACGACATCGCGACGGGGAACCATCTCTGGAGCCAGGACTGCACGGAGCGGTTCAACCCGCGGAATCTCGAGCCGCTGCCCGAGATCATCGCCGCCCGGCTGGTCGCGATCATGCCCAAGTCGTTTGCGTGAGCCGGTGGGCGGCTTCGCACGGCGCCAAGGTTGTTCTTTCCGGCCTCGGCGGCGACGAGATCTTTGGCGGATACCGTTCCTTTTCGTCCGTGCCGCGCTGGCATTCCAGGGGAGGATACCTTGCGAATGCCGGCTGCCTGGGG
>JBAWVV010000722.1:0-1946 GCA_037147115.1 Planctomycetia bacterium
TGATCTCGGGATTCCTCATCACCGGCATCCTCACCCGGGAGGTGGAGCAGGGGACATTTTCGCTGCGCAAGTTCTGGACGCGTCGCCTGCGCCGCATTGCCCCGGCTTCGCTCGTGGTCACGGTTGTGACGCTCTTGGCGGGGCTCCTTATCCTCATGCCGAACGATCTGGTGCCTCTGGCGAAGGCGACGATCGCCCAGCAGACGATGCTCACAAACGTCTACGAGTGGCGCAATATGGGATATTTCGACACCCATCGTCCGCGGCCGCTGCTCCATATGTGGTCGCTGGCCGTCGAGGAGCAGTTTTACTTTTTTTATCCGCTCCTCTTCGCCCGGCTGCCGATGCACCGCCGCGGGCTGGTGCGGGCGATTTTGTGGGGGGCGATGCTCGTGTCGCTCGTCCTCTCGGCCTATGCCACGAGTTACCGGGCGGGGATGGCCGGGTTTTTCCTCCTGCCGTTCCGGGCGTGGGAGCTCCTCCTCGGCGGGCTCGTGGCGCTCGAGATGCCCCGTCGACCGCTGGGCGCCGTGCGAGCCAACGCCTTGTCACTCCTCGGGCTCGGACTGATCGTCGTGCCGTGCATCACCTACAGCGAGCGGATGCAGTTCCCGGGGCTTGCCGCCCTGCCTCCCTGCCTCGGGGCCTGCTACTTGATCTTCGCCGGCACACACGACCGGACGCTCGTCGGCCAGATCCTCTCCTCGCGGGTGGCGGTGGCGATCGGGCTGGTGTCGTATTCCCTTTATCTGTGGCACTGGCCGCTCCACGTGTACGCCGGTTACGGTTCCTGGGGGCCGCTGCCGCCGGGGGTGATCGCCATGCTTTTTGTCGCCAGTTTCGTGCTCGCGTGGCTGTCGTGGCGGTGGATCGAGACGCCGTTTCGCCACGGGATGCGCTCGATCGGTTTCGGCGAGGCGCTGCGGATCGTCGTCGCTGCTGCGGTCGTGCTAATCGTCACCTCTGTCGGCATCAGATCCGGTGGCGGGTGGCCGGGACGCTTCCCGCCGTGGGCCTCGGCTTATCTCCGGCCCACGGAGAACGATCGGAGCGACGGCGAGTTCCAGACGATGGAGGCCGATCGCCGCCCTGAAAACGTCGTCAGGACCTTCGACGGGGCTGCCGCCGCCCCGGGGGCGGTCGAGTGTCTGGTGTGGGGCGACAGTCAGACCGTGGCGGCTCTCGGGCTTCTCGACGAACTGTTTGAGGAACACGGAATCCGCGGAGCGTGGGCGGCCCGGAATGCCCATTATCCGCTCCTCGGCACGGTCCGACCCGGGGCGTCGTCCGGGAGAAAACCTTATTTAGAGTGGAGCGAGGCGATTCTCGCCCGCGTCCGCACCGATCGGATCGGGCACGTGATCCTCATCTGTGACTGGCCGTCGGTGGCCAAAGCAGCGCTCGACGAGGGGACGTTTGCCGCCGACGAGCCGGTGGCCGGGCCGATGAAACTGACCCGGAGCCTCCTCCACACCTGCCGCACCCTCAACGAAGCCGGGGCGACGGTATGGCTCGTGGAGCCGCAGCCCTACCAACCGGCCGATCCGATCCGCTGGCTGGTTTGGTCGGCGGTGCTAGGACGTCCCGTTCCCCGCGGCGTCGATGGCGCCGAGTACGACCGCATCCAGGGGCCGACCCTTGAGGCGTTCGCCGCGGTCGCCGAGGGGGCGGATGTGAGAATCCAGCCGGCTCGCGCGGTGTGGTTTGACGCCGCGGGGAAGAGCCTCATTGGTGACGAGGCGCATGGCTATTTCGGCGACGGCCAGCATGTCTCGCCGGAGGGGATGCGCCGGGTCTACCGGGAGCCGTTTGAGAGGATGGTGCGAGCGATCGCTGCCGAAATTGGCGGCGGAGCCGACCGCGTCGATTCGCCGCCAGGCAACGGCAAGCCATGAACCTCTCCCGGCCCTTCATTCTTCGGCCGGTGGCGACGAGCCTCCTCATGG
>JBAWVV010000723.1:0-1946 GCA_037147115.1 Planctomycetia bacterium
CAGCCAGCCGTCGATCCCGAGGCTGAGCCCGTTGGTGGTATGGTCGGCCGGCCGCTTGTCGTAGCCGAACGCCAGATCCTTCACGAGCACCTGCTTCTCGTCGGCGACGCCGTCGGCGTCTTTGTCGATGTAGACGCTGAGGTGCGGCGGGTGCATCACATAGAGCCGGTCGTGATCCCAGACCAGGCCGCGGGGCGCGTCCACCTCGCAAAACACGTTCGTCTCGTCGGCCCGCCCGTCGGCGTCGGTGTCACGGAGGCGGATGATCCGGCCTCGCGCCGGATCGCGGCCCAGCGAGCCGTTGCCGTCGCTGCTGACATACAGCGTTCCATCCGGCGCAGCCGCCACGAAAACGGGATAATTCACCATCGGCGGGGCCGCGAAGAGCGTTGCCTCGAAGCCCTCGGGAACCTTCACCTCGGCGAGGATCGCCCGCTCCCGCTCGGGCGTCGGTGGCACTGCCCGCGGCGGAGCATTGCCTTGTTTGGCATACGGATCACCAGCCGTCCGAGCGTGGGCCGCCCTCTGCTCCGGATCCAGCTCAGGATGAAGCTTCTGGATTCCGTCGCCACGGATCGCCACCTCGCGGATGCTGGCCCAGCCGCCAGTGCTGCCGACGCTGGTGATACGAAGAAATTTTGCTGTGACGCGGGCAAAGGCATGGTCGGCGGCCCCCGGCACCGCCTCCGATGTGGCGTCTTCGGCGACCGTCCACGTGGTGCCGTCAGTGCTGGTTTCCACCGAGTGACGATAGGCCGTCCCCTTCTGCTCCCAGACGATCTTCATGCCCGTCAAAGGATACGGCTTGTCAAACTCGAGCCGCAGCCATTGGGGCAGTTGCCCTCTCGCAGCGCACCAACGGGTCGTTTCATCGTTGTCCACCGCCCGCCAGGCGAGGTTGCCATTGCCCGACTCTTCACTGCTGGCCGTCACCTTCACCGGCGTCACATCGGCGGGCATGGCATCAGCCGCGGCGTTGGCCGGCGGCTCGGCTTTGATCGTGCTCTGGCTGGGGATGCTGATCAGGACGGCAGCCAAAGCTGCACACGAGGCCATTCCAGAGACCGCATGCCGAATCATCCCGATCCGGCGAAATAGCTTTGGCATCGCAAACACATGGTGAAGAGACACGGGCGGATTCCTCGCGGACACGATGGGGCAGAGATTCGTGAAAAACGCAGGCTTGACGCGGACGGCCCCACGCTCCAAACACCGGCACGCGGCGTTCATTGCTGATTCGGATTGGGTGAGGTGAGCCGCAGATACTGCTCCGCAAAGCGTTTGCCGATCACATCCTGCGCCTCGGAACTATAGTGAGTGTAGTCGCCAACGTGACCCGTGGTGAGGTCCCGGGCATCCACGCAGGCCGTCTGCGAGCGTTTCGCTGGCAGGCCGAGCAACAGCTCGTTGATTTCCCGCCATCGATCGAACTCCGCGCCTGCGGGAATCCGTCGCTTACGAGTCCTGTCCTCCAGGAACGATCCGATCGTGCAGGCGATAAACGGCAGTTCCGGCTGTTCGAGGTCGGCGCGGAGCGTATCGACCACCTTCAGCAACCGCTCGCCGTACGCCCCGTATCGTGCTTCGGTGGAGTCGGATTCCCCCTGCAGCCAGAGCGCACCGCAGATGCGTGCCTTGCCCGGCGGCGTTTGCTCCAACGCGAGCCGGGCTCGCTGCACCGTGCGATCGTAGAGCGTGGTGCCCTTGCCCTTTTGCCACATGCCGATCCCGGAACCGCCCAACGCGCATGGAATGAGGCCGACCATGATGTCCGACTCCCGGGCGAAGATCGCCTCCGCGAACGCGAGGCCCGGCCCCACGCCCCGTCTGTCCACGCCCTCCATGCTGACCGGATCGCCGTCGAAGTGCAGCGGATGCTGCGCGACATACCACTGGTCGGTCTTGATGTGCATCATCGCGATCCGCGGATGAGCAGTCTGCCTTTC
>JBAWVV010000724.1:0-1944 GCA_037147115.1 Planctomycetia bacterium
GGGCGTCCTGAAGCTGGCCGTCGATCACTGTCCTGTCAGACACCACCAGCACCGTATCAAAGACCTTCTTGTGGTCGGCGTCGTGGAGGTCGGCAAAGAAGTGGGCCGTCCAGGCGATCGTCTTGGTTTTCCCCGAGCCGGCCGAATGCTGGATCAGGTACTTCGAGCCGGGGCCATCGGCGAGCACCGCGGCAAGGAGTTTTCTCGTCGCGTCGAGCTGGTGGTAGCGGGGGAAGAGATAGGTCTTCAGCTGCCGCTTGTCGTCTTTCTCGGCCACGAAATACCGGCCGAGGATTTCAAGCCAGCTCTCCCGCTCCCACACTTCCTCCCACAGATACGCCGTCCGGTGGCCGCCCGCTGGATTCACCGGGTTGCCACTCGCGCCGTGGTCCCCTTTATTGAACGGGAGGAAGTGGGTGGCCGCTCCAGCGAGCCTCGTCACCATGGCGACGTCGCTGTTGCTGACGGCGAAGTGAACCAGCGCCCCGCTTGGCCACGCCAGCAGCGGTTCCGGCGTTTTTTGTTTCGCCTTCGGGTCTCGGTCGAAGCGGTACTGGTCGATCGCGTCCTTCACGCTCTGGGTGAAGTCGGTCTTCAGTTCGGCGGTGGCGACGGGGATGCCGTTTAAGAACAGCACCAGATCGATACTGTTTTCATTGTGCTGGGAGTACCGCACCTGGCGAACGACCCGGAGCCGGTTGGCCTCGTAGCGGGCCTGGATCTCGGGGTTGAGGGCGAGGGCGGGCTTGAACTGGGATACGGGGAGCTTGCCTTTGACCCCGAGCATCTCGATCCCCTGCCGGAGAACATCGAGCGTGCCCCGCTGGTTGATCGATTCCCGGAGCCGGTTGAGGAGCGTCTCGGCGGCATTGGACCCGTGGTTCTTCACCAGGGCCTCCCAGGCCTGGGGTTGGGTTCCCTGCACCCAGGCCAAGACGTCGTCAGGAAACAGCGCCCGGGCCCGGTCGTAGCGGCTCGAATCCCCCTCGACATAGATCCAGCCGTGGGAGCCGAGGTGCTCGCAGATCTCCTCCTCGAAGGCGAGTTCTTTGTGGATGCTCATGGGGAGGAGGGATTCATGCTGTCACGAGACACTGCCATGGAAATCCCACGGCCATCACTCCGCCGGCAGCAGCGTCACTGGGTACGCGGCGATATCCGGATCACAGGTTGCGATCGTGAGTCCGTGTTGGATCGCCTGCGCGACCAACAATCGATCGAATGGATCACGGTGGAGCGGCGCGAGCGCTGCCAAATGCGACATCGCGCCCTCATCGACCGGCAAGGGGGATATCCCGTGGGCCGCCCGCTGTCGGGGCAAGTACTCGGCCGGTGCGCCGGGAAGCGGGAGTTTGCCCAACGCATGTTTGATGACCGCCTCCCAGACCGAGGCTGCGCTCAGGAACACCTCCTCCGCCGTATCTTGAATCGCCTCGCGAAAGGGATGCGGAAGCTTCGGATCGGCGGTGATGTACCACAGGAAGACGTGGGTATCGAGCAACAGCATCAACGCCCCTCGAAGTCTCGAAGAATTTCGGAGGGCAGTGGGCCGTCGAAATCGTCGGGAACCGTGAACGTGCCAGCGGCAAGCCCGAACGGCCGGGACGCCGGGGGGGGCGGCGCGACGGGACGGATTTCCGCGACCGGGCGGCCCCCGCGGACGACGACGATGTGCTCTCCGGCCTCGACTCGGGCGAGGAGAGCCGCAGCGTCATGGGCGAGTTCTTGAGGGCTGGCAGTGCTCATAGCAGAAGTCTACCGCTGCGGGACGTTGCCGGGAAAGGCAGAGCGAAGGCATCGTTCCCCGTCGGGAATCCAGCCGTGCGCCCCGAGTGCTCGCAGACCTCCTCCTCGAAGGCGATGTCCTTGTGGATGCTCATTGAATGGTCCCTCGCCGTTTGACCTGGTCGAGCGTCCGGCCGTCCTTGGATTTCCACGACTCCC
>JBAWVV010000725.1:0-1932 GCA_037147115.1 Planctomycetia bacterium
CGAGGCGAATGCGATGGCCGGTGAGGAAGACGTTGCTCGTCACCTGCAAGTCGATCGTGTATTCGAGGGCTTCGCCGGGCGGAATGAGCTGCGGCCGTGCCCAATCCCCTGACCGGAAGCGGGCGCGGACGACGCCTTCGGTGATGTTGATCGCCCTGTCATCCGGGTGGACGTCGATCAGCCGGGCGACGAAGTCGGTATCCGGCGCGCTGGACGAGGCCCAGAGCCGAACGGTGACCGGGCCTGTGACTTCGAGGTCAGACTCCAGCGGAGGCCCTGTGTAGACAAGCATGTCCTGGCGGCTCTCGTTGATCGACTGGTCGCAGGGCCCGCACCAGATCAGCCGTTTGTAGGAGTCGTCCCACGGGCCAATCGAGTGGTTGCCACCGCGGGTCGGCATCGGCTTGTCGGGATCGTAGTCGTAGCGATCCGACGACGACTCGGCGGGCACAGCGGCCGCCTGCAGCACGCCGTCACCTCGTTGCGTGTTTGCATGGCCGGAACTCTGCAGGTACAGATTGGTGTATTGGGTCCTCGCCAACGGCCACTCATCCTCATCACGCCACTTGTTGATGCCCATCACGAAGATTCGGATCGGTCGATCCCCCAGGCCATCGGCGGGCGCGATTCCCTTGAACTGACGATCGAACCATGCGCGATACAGACGTCGCGCATAAAACTTGCCATCTGCGCCGAAGTCGACGGCTACCCGTCCGTCGGTGGTCGGCTCAAGCCCATGGTTGTGGCCCCAGGGGCCGATGATGATCCTGTGGCCCCGGGCGATCTCGGGTGTCTTTGCGGCGACGATCAGCCCGTTCCACGTCTTGAACTGCTCCGCTGGGTAGTAGTCGTACCAGCCGCCGATCTGCAGCGTCGGCATGGTGAACCGGTCGAATCCACCGCTCAGATCGAAGGGCTTCCAGTAGTCGTCGCGAGTCGGATGCGCCATGTGCTCCCGCCACGCCTCGCTCACGCCACCGCCGGCGGACTCGTCGAGCGTTTCCAGCGGCAGACGACGCATCACCTCGCCGATGTCAAACATACTCTTGAAGATACCGTTGTTTACGCGGGAGTTGGTATCGAAGCAGTACCACCAAAACGTCAGGAACAGGCTCAGTGCGCCGTGGCTGACGAAGCCCCGCGGCCACGCGTCGCAAGGGGCAAACGTCGGAATGAGGATATCTGGCACGGGGCCGTCCCCGCGGGCCACGCCCATCGTCTGCGACCAGCAGAGGTATGAAGGCCCCGCCATGCCGACCCGGCCGTCGCTCCAATCCTGCTGGCGAATCCAGGCGATGGTGTCCGGAGTGTCGTGGGCCTCTTGCACGAACGGTTGGAACTCGCCCTCGGAGTCGTGCCGTCCGCGGACGTCTTGGACGACCAGTGCGTAGCCAGCGGCAGTCCACTCCTGCCAACCGTCGAGTTGCCCCAATCGCCCGTAGGGGGTGCGGATCAGGACAGCCGGATATCGGCCGGCCGCCTCGGGAAGGAAGACCGTGGTGCTCAGATGGACGCTGTCGCGCATGGGCACGGGCAGAAGGCTGCGCATGCGGGCCCCCCGCACCCGGCCAAACGTGGCCTCTCCGGAAGCCTTCTTCGCGACGCCCAACGGTGCTGCTACTGGCGCGGTGGCCTGTGCCATTCTGTGCCCCTGTGATCCGACAACCGAGGCGACCCCAGCGGCCAGCATAAACCGTCGGCGATCGAAAGAGTCACCCGCAGTCATGTGGAATTCCATTCCTTGCTGCGTCGCATAGCTCCCGCGTCAAACGAGTCTGCGACGGCTGTTTACGTTTGTATCGCTCGCAGGAATCGGGAATATAACCCTGTGAATTCATCGAGACGTCGGATGTGTCCTGCTTCAATCGATTTCTCACCGCCACTTCGTGGAATGAACGGGTTCGGCTTGACCTGATTTGCAAAAGTCCAAGT
>JBAWVV010000726.1:0-1931 GCA_037147115.1 Planctomycetia bacterium
GCTCGATCCCGAACAGATCGACCAGCGGCGTGTTGATGATCCCCGGGGGGAAGGTTCCGCCGAGCCCCACCGGCGCCACGTATCCCGGGCCCGTGATCGTGTCGATCGTGCTGTTGGGATCAGCCTGCATCTCGCGCTGCGTGATGGTGCTCTGGCTGATATGGCTGACGGTCCGCGACGTCAGGATCGCCTGATTGTTGGAGAAGAAGGCGCCGGTGGGGCTCGGCGGAACTTTCCCCCCGGGGATCATCAACACGCCGCTGGTCGATCTTTTCGGGATCGAGCACACAAACCGGGTGAGCGTGCTCAAGCCGGGCGTCTCCGCGGCGAGTCCGTTCGATCCGGCAAACTTCATCATCGATCGCAGGTCGTACGCCGCCCAGGTGGCAGGGACCTACGGGGCCGTCGGCTCGCAGGCAGGCCAGCCCCCGCAGCCGATCGCCCGCGGCATCGCCACCCTCCCCGGCGGCATCGCCATCTACCGCGCCGACACCAACGAAGTCATCGGCGGCATCGGGGTGTTTTTCCCCGGGCAGGATGGGACGGCGAGCTTCGAACAGGGGTTTGTCGCCACCGCCACGCAGACCCGGCAGAACCGGCTCAACGCCCCGAAGGCGCTCGAGGCGGAGCTCATCGCCCTCGAGACCCTTCTCCCGATGAAGGTCGGGAAGGAGGGGGAGCCGGTCGCCGTGCCGCTCGTGCAGGGTTCGACGCTGGCGTTGATCACGCTCGCGCCGGCAGACATCATCGCGCGGGCCGGAGGGATTAAGCTCCCGCTCGCCGCACCGCTCTCTGATTCCCAGACCCAGGGACTCGTCAACAAGGTCAACAACGCCGCGAGAATCAACCTCGGCGGGATCGCGCTGCAGAGCTTCGGCCCACAGGCCGGCCCTCTGGGAGTCCAGACGCTGTTCAAGCTCGCGGCGCAGCTCACGGCGAAGTCAGGCCCGGGAACGGTCAATGGCAGCGATCAGCCGGTCAAGGGGGCTGATCCAACGCCTCTGAAAGGCAAGCTCCAGGCCGACGGCTGGCTCGTGCCGGCGACGGCGGGGAGCGCGCTGACGGCGGCCCAAGTGGATGGAATCATCAACCAGGGGATCGTCGAGGCGGGGAAGACCCGAGCCCAGATTCGCATTCAGCCGACCGGCACGAAGATGGTGCTGGCGGTGAGCGACTTCGATGGCACCATCCTCGGGCTCTACCGGATGCCCGGCGCCACCGTGTTCTCGATCGACGTCGCCGTTGCCAAGGCGCGAAACACCGTCTACTACGCCTCGGCCGATCTCCAGCCGGCCGACCAGGCGGGCACCGTCCCCAAGCTCACGGCGTTTACCAATCGCAGCTTCCGGTACCTCGCCTCGGCCCACTATCCGTCGGGCAACACCGCCGCCGGCCCGGGGGCGTTTTCCATCCTGAAGGATGCGGGGATCAACCCGAAGACCGGGCTCAACATCGGCCCGCCGAGACCGGCCAATACGTTCACCACGGTCCTCGGGTACGACTCCTTCAACACCGGCAGCAATTTCCACTCCACGGCGATGCCTGCGGCCAACCAGAACGGCATCGTCTTCTTCCCCGGCAGCACGCCCCTCTATGTGGGGCGGAAACTGTCGGGGGGATTCGGCGTCAGCGGTGACGGCGTCGATCAGGACGACGTCGTCACCTACTACGCCGCCGCCGGAAGCGCCCAGGGGAACTTCAATGCCCCGACCGACCTCCGGGCCGACAACTACCTCGTCGGCGGGATCCGCCTGCCATACGTGAAGTACTCGCGGAATCCGTTCACCGGGGCGGCGTGACGCCGACCGTGCCGTCGAGAAACAGCGGACCGTCATGCCGCTCGAGCGCCGCGCGGGCGGTGCTTGAGACTTTTTGTAGCCCGGCGAGCGACAGAGGCCCGCGGTGCGCGGCGAGCCGGGCGGCCGGTTCGT
>JBAWVV010000727.1:0-1917 GCA_037147115.1 Planctomycetia bacterium
GTTATGACGAAGCAATCGCCGCCGGCGAAGCATCCCTCGACTGTGCCGCCCCCTTCCGCTGGCCGCTTGAGTGAGCGGACGGCGGGGCGACGGTATTTCTGACGAGCAATGGCAACCGTCCGCCGCGTGGGAGCCGCGCTCGCCGCAGAACACCATGAAAATCCCGACTTGAGAGCGGCTTTTTCATGGTGGGAAATATTTTCGTGCTCGAGCTTCACCCCAAGATTGGCGCTTCCTGGGAGGGATATGCGATCGAGGAGATTCTCAAGGCCTTCCGGCCGGACGATGCGTATACCTGGGCCACGCACCAGGGGGCCGAACTCGATCTGCTGCTGTTCAAGAACGGGCGTAGAATCGGGATCGAGTGCAAACGGGCTGATGCCCCGAGACTGACCCCGTCGATGCGGATCGCGTTCGGCGACCTGAAGCTTGATGCGCTCTATGTCGCCTATCCCGGCACGAGACGGTATTCACTTTCCGACCGGATCGACGTCGTTCCGCTGGCGGAGCTCGTGCAGGCGGAGTGAGCTCTCCTGCCACGAGGGATTGGACCACAGAGTGTCCCCCCGCCGGCGACACCCCCTCCTCGCCCGTGGGCGATGCGTTACTCGGTGGCGATCGTGAGCTCGTAGACGCGGCCGTAGCGCGGGTCGTCCACCCCCGGGATCGGCGGCGTGGCGAGCCGGGCCGAGCGGCCGTCTTCGGAAGGCACGTAGAGAAACGGCTGTCGCGTGAACGGATCGAGCGGCACGTGGGCCGGTACGGCAGCGAGCGTCGCCGGAAAGCGCCCTCCATTCCGCGCCGCCGCATCGCGGAGCGCCTCGACCACTTCGAGCATCCGAGCGCGACGACCGAAGGAGTGGATCGGGAGATACCACTTCAGCGGATTGGCAAGGTATGACAGGAGCCCTTCGCCCATGGTCGGTTGGAGCCGATTGACCCGGGCATCGAGTTCAACGAGCGCTGCGATCGCCTCCGGCCCCTCGAGTCGCCATGCCGATTCGGCGGTCTGGTGGATCTGGCGAAAAGTGACGAGCAGGAAACGCATCGCGATCTCGTCATCGGAAGCCCTCTTGAGATCGAGGTCGGCAGGCGCTACCTTGGCAAACGCCTCCCGGCCAGCGGTAGCGATCCTGGCCCGGATGGCCGCACTCTTTTCCGGCGTCGGTGTGCCTTCGTAGCTCATCCAACGATCGAGCCAGCCGTCCAACACCCGGGTCCACGCCGCGTCATCCCCCGGCTCCGGAATGCCGGTGCGCAGCATTGGCATCGATCGTTCTTCGATCACGGCCTCCCACTGGAGCGCCTCGATGCTGCGGCCAAGCGAATCGGGGAGCAATGCAATCGCCCTGTGGAGATTGGGGGATCCGGGGGCCCCGAGGACCCGTTCGAGGCCGTCGAAGGCCTGGTCGGCGATCACGGCGGCGATCATTTGGATAACGATGAACCGCGTCTGGCCGAGGTGTCGGGCACAGGCCAATTGGACGAGCACCCCCTCGCGGGCACCGTTGAGATCTCCCTTGGCAATTTGCTGAGTCACCCAGACGCTCATGCCTGTGCCGACGAACACGCGCAGCCCCGAAGCGTCGGGCAAGAGAATCCCATCGAGGGGTTCGTCGTCAATCGGGTAGTCCCAGTCGGCGTCCTTCATAAAGGCCGCCCGGCGCATCTGCGCGGCAAAGCGATCGAAGGGAAAATCGGTCAGACGCGGGTCGTCTAGCGCAAGCGGGGGGTTATCGAAGAGATTCCGGTACTCGTTGGTCATGAAGGCAGTTTCATCCCACGGCATCCGCAGGAGGACGACCGCGGCGTTGCCCGGCTTCAGGTCGGGCGCCTCGGGGAGGAGGGGCCGCAACGGCCCGTTGTCTTCGATGGCCTGGGGATGAAGCGCGAGCTTGATCGTCGTCGGCTCGTCAG
>JBAWVV010000728.1:0-1915 GCA_037147115.1 Planctomycetia bacterium
GCCCGAGTCGATCGCTCATCGCGGCTTCGACGCTTGTGGAAGGGCCGTTGACCGGTCTGTCCTTTATGTCGCATACTGACGTATAGACTCCCTCTTCAGGAGAGGTGTGGCACCGGGAGTGTGCGATGAAACTTCGTCTTCAGTCGGGCAAGGCATGGACGTTCGTCATGGCGAGCGTTGTTGCGATTGTCGGTGGTGCGGTGGGGGCAAGTCGCTCTCTGGGAGTGCCGCTGACGCCCGCGTTCGCGAGGCCGATTGACCAGTCGCGCTTCAGTATCGTCCCATTCGCCACGGGCCTGGCAAATCCGACGAGCATGGCGGAGCTCGCGGACGGCTCGCTTCTGGTGGCCACGAGCAACGGTGCCCAGACCTGGATCGCGCACGACCTGTTTGGATCGACTACCGGTGCGCTTGTGAGGCTCGTCGATACCGATGGCGACGGCGTGGCCGACGGGGCACCACAGGTTCTCGCATCGGCCGGCCTTCCCGGCCTCGTGACGTCGGTTCGCCGTGTCGGCAATCTCGTCGTGGCACTGTCCGCACAGGCCGGCGGGCCGGCGATCACTGCATGGCGTACCGGCGCGACCCCGTCTGAACCGTTCACGGCGGCCGGGAAACTCTCCTTTGCCTTCCCTGCAGGCTGGGAGCACACCACATATGCCCTAGCGATGCTGCCGGCTGCGGCGGGAGTGGTCGAGATTTATTTCAACGTCGGTTCGAAACTCAACAATGCCGCCACGTCAGCCTCCGAAACGGTGGGCTTGAGCGCGTCGGGCGGGGCCTCCTTCATCGGCGTTGGCGGTGAAGTGCAGATGGCCGGTGATTCGATCCAGAGGGTTGTGGTGACCGATACCGGCGGCTCGCTATCGGTGGCGGCCCCGGTGCCGATCGCCACCGGGCTGCGGAATGCGGCAGGCATGACGTTCGATGGATCTGGAAACCTGTGGTTCGAGGACAACGGGATCGATAACCCGGCGAACCGCTCGGAGTCGTTGTCTGCCGACACCCTCCACGTCATCTCGGCGTCGCTGATTGGCGTCAACGTTCCGAATTTCGGCTTTGCGGGGACGTATGTCGATTACGGCACCGGTGCGTTGGTGGGACCCACCGCCGGCGTCACACTGCCAGTGGCCGATTTCCGACCTATCGGCGGTGAAAAGAGCGAGGGCGCCGTTGAGCTGGCCGCCGCACCCTCGAGCTTTCCCGATGACTTGGCGGGCGGATTCTTCGTGCCCTTCTCTGGTGCGTGGAACGCCGGCGGTCAGGCCAACACGGAGAACCCCGTGTCGTGGGTCGATCCAGCCACCGGGCAATCGTTCCACTTCATCGAGAATCAGTTGATGGGGCATCCCAACGGCGTGCTCGCCACGTCCTCGGCGCTTTTTCTCTCGGATCTCAACTTCGCGGGGGCTATGGTCGGCACGGTGGATGGCATCGCCGCCGACCAGGGAGGAGTGATTTACCGGATCGCCCCGATTGCCGTGCCTGAACCATCCTCGGCGATGTCATGCCTGATGGCGATTGTCTGCGGCCTCGGCGTCGTTTGCGCACGGAGACGTCGGTGCTTGTCGGTGTCGGCCCGCAGCCGGTAAAATCCGAGATGACCGGTCGTGTTCGACCGGCAATTTCCCGTGTGCTTCCTTCATGCGTGTCCTTCTTTCCGTCGCCGAGGTCCGGCGAGAGGCCGGCGCGACCCCGCTGGTGGTCGTCGGCGTGCTCACCGGGAGCATCGAGATCGTTGCCGATCTGATCCGCGCCTCAGACGACTGCATCGCGAGAGTCCGCTACGTGCAGCCACCACGAAAACTCCGGTACAGGTACCACGGCGCGTGTTTGCGCCGAACCACCCGCTGCGACGGACCGTCACGGCGCTGGCCATCGGGAACATTGGCAAGCCACGGGAGGCCGCGAACGG
>JBAWVV010000729.1:0-1914 GCA_037147115.1 Planctomycetia bacterium
GCGTACATGTGGTCGGGCGGGCGCGAGTTCCCGGGCTCGGCGTCGGCGATCGTGATCGATCGGCGGCTGGCATCGATCGAGGCGATGCGGATGCGGCCCCCCGGCATCGGCACCACGGTCGAAGCGAAGGACTTCACGTCTGCCAGCGACAGGGAGTCGACCGAGGCTCCCTGAAGGCTTTGGAGCCGAAGGAGACCCTGCCGATCGGCCGAGAGCAAGCCGGACGCGACCCCCTTGGCATCACGGATCAACTCGACGTCCTGGGAGGCGCCGTTGACAAGCGTCGGGATGCTGTCGGTGAGAAGCAGGCCGACGTTGTTGGTGATCGCACAGACTGTGACAAGATCGGGCAGATGGTCGCCGTCGACATCGGTCACCGCCAGGTCCGACGGCACCGCCGTCCCCAAGCCCGAAGTGTGCACCGGAGCGAATCGGCCTCCGCCGACACCCGTCAGACCGCTGACGCTCTTGCCCGAGGCATTCGCGACTATGACGTCAGTCAGAGTGTCGCCGGAGAACTCCCCTGCGACGATCGCCACCGGAAAGATTCCGACGGTGGTGCGCGGCAACAGTTCCGTAAAGGTCCGCAGGCCGGGGGACTGCAGCAACACCGACACATCTCCCGCCTCATTCAAGTTGGGTTCATTGAGATTGGCGACGACGATGTCGGGCCATGCATCTCCATCCATGTCCGCCACGGCCAAGGCTCCCGGGTGAAGGCCGGCTGTCACGCGCGAACTAACGGGGAATCGGCCTTGGCCATCGCCATAGAAGACGAAGACATTCCCGGGATCGGTTTGGGAAGGCTGCGAACCGTCGCCTGACGAGATCAAGGATCCGCCGTTTGTCGCAGCCAAGTCCAGATGGCCATCGCGGTCGATGTCGGCAACTCGTATCTGCCTTGGCAATGCACCAACGAAGCCATCCGTTACGGTCTCTTCGAAGGTTTTTCCGCGATTGAGGAGCGTGTGGAAGACCACCGCAGGTTCAGCAGTCTGGGGCGACGTATTCTGGGGAGGAGCCTTCTGGGCTGCATAGACCACGTCAGGGAGCCCGTCGTCGTTGATGTCGCCAACGGCGATAGCGCATGGCCCCTCATCAGGATGTGTCAGATCGGCGTCAACGAGCGGCGGCAGCGCATCGCTGAAGGAGCCGTCTCCCAGCCCGAGGAGGATGCGGATGATCGGCGGCAACACGGGACCGAGTTCAGTGATCTGGGGGATAGTGCCGAGCACCACAAGATCGGGGCGCCCATCCCCGTTCATGTCCGCGGCGTAGAAGTCGACAGGATCGATCCCGAGAGGAATCCTCGTCCCTGCGGCGAACGTTCCATCCCCCCTGCCGAGAAGCACCGACAGATCGTGGGATTGAGAGTTGGCCGTAATAAGGTCGATTCGCCCGTCGCCGTTGACATCGACGCCCTCGACCGCCACCGGATTTATGCCCGTCGATGTTCGAGCCCGTTCGAGGAAGTCCCCTTCGCCGAGGCCACGCAGGATGCTGATAGTGCCGTCATTGGCATCGGCCGTGAGGAGGTCGATGTGCCCACCGGCCCCAGGGATCGCAGCGACCGACACGGGGTAGCTGCCGGCGGCGAAGTTCCGCACGGGGGCGAACGACCGCTTGGCGCCACCGGCGAGAATCGAGACCGCGTTCGACCCGTTGTTTGCCGTGACGATGTCGAGATTCGTGTCGCCGGTGACGTCGGCGACGAGCACCCCCCAGGCACCGATGCCGACGCTCTCCACCTGCTGTCGGAAGGGGCCTGCGGGACCCGTCGGATCGGCCTCCTGGTAGAGGATCGACACGCTGTCGGAGTTGACGACGACCAGATCGGTGCGGCCGTCGCCGTCGAGATCGGCGGTCGCCACCCCCCCCGGGGCCTTCCCCACCGGTGTCGGCGGGGTGATCGAT
>JBAWVV010000730.1:0-1910 GCA_037147115.1 Planctomycetia bacterium
CACGAGCTTCGTTCACGGTCAGCGGACGACCGTTGAGCTCGTGGCCATTGAGGGCCGCGATTGCGGCCTGGAGCCCGTCGTCGGTCTCCATCTCGACGAAACCGAAGCCACGCGACCGACCGGTTTCACGGTCGGAGATCACCTCGGCGGAACGCACGGCACCGTGCGGAGAAAACATCTGCTCCAGATCGGAGGACGTGGTGGACCAGGGCAGGTTCCCCACGTAAATCTTCCGGGACATAAAAACAACCTCTAGGACTCGGGAACTGGTACCTGGAATCACATCGACTTGTCGACCATCGCCGAAGCACGCACCGCAGTTCCCGATCGGACTCGATGTGCGGACGAAAGTCAGTCGTACCTTGAGGTTTTAGCATTTCATCGATCCAGGGACAACTCCGCCCGTGGTGTCAAGGGCGTCCGGGGGGAATATTTTTTTCGCCCCCCCTCGCCGCCCCCCCTTGTTGGGTGGACTTCGCCGCCGATTTCCGCTGGTTCTTCCGCTGTTCCTCCGCTGCCCGCCCTTCCCAAGGGGCGACCGGATCGGTGTCGATCCAGAGGCCGAGATGCCGGGCCTTCGCCCCCCGCTCCTCCGCCTCGAGGACCGGATCCTCGACAACGCTCCGCTGATGCCAGGCCATCCCGGCAGAGAGGATGTCGATGCGGAGATCCTGGCCCTTGATCCGGATCGTTGCGAGCGTCCGCCCGGCCGCGTCCTTCCCCAGCTCCGTCACCTGGAGCTCGCGTTCCCGCGTCACCTTGGCGAGATGGTCGCGGGCTGCCTTGAAGAACGGCTGCCCGTCCTCAGGGGCATCGATCCCCTGGATCTTTACCTTGTGGAGCTTGTCCTGCTCGTCGCGCACCCGGAGGGTGTCGCCGTCGATGGGGGCTTCGGCCCTGCCGGTCCAGGTGGCGGCAGCAGGCTGCAGGGTGATGGCAGCAGGCTGCAACGCGGCGACAAAAATAAGCAAGTGGCCGATGATGGCGGGCATGGCTTCCTCCGGGCGATTGCCCCGATGATAGCCGCTCGCGAACACGGGCGGGAAGGAGCAGGGGAGGATGGTCGCGCCGAGATAAGGCTAGGCCTGTCGCCTCGTCGGCCTGTCGGTGCGGGGGCAGCCGGCTCGAGCCCGGCCGCGCGGGGCCGCTACCGAGCGGCGAAGGCTTTGGAGCGCACGAGCACGCATCGCTTCCGATCGCTCTCAACGACGAGCCGCCCCTGGTCGTCGAGGGTGCCCCGATACTCAACCGCCTCGCTGGCGATCCGACCGCACGTGAGAAGGATCGCGGGTCCATCAGCGCGCCATGTGAAAGCCTGCGGCGCCTTCGCTGCGAAAAGCTCCCCTTCGGCCAAGCCGTTGGCGTGCACAACAAGCGTCTCGCGCCCCTCCTCCCAACTGCCGACAAAGCCTTTTGGCCCGGCGCTGCTGCAGCCTCCGAGCATCCCCCCAATGCCAAGGAAGGAGAGGACTGCGATCGGTAGGCAGCGCGACGCAAGAAATCGGTTGATGATGGGGCAATAAAACACCCCCGCATCTTCTCCATCCTTCCCCCCTATTCAAGCGGTCTTCCTTGCATGTTTGCAAGCTCCCCGCCCCCTGCGCGCACCAACCGGGCAGGGGCTGGGACCAAACGGGCAAACGGTCGGATCGGGGCGCTCCGGGAGAATGGCGGCGGGGAGGCCCGAGAAAAACCTCACCCATCAAACACAGGAGGGAGCGGGCCGAAGCCCGCTCCCTCGAGTGATTCCCATCGTCGGCCGGCCGCCGCCAGCCACCATCATCCCGCGATCAGGCCGCCAGTTGCTTCTGCTTCTTGCTGGCAAGCTTCTTCCGGCGGGCCATCCAGCCAGCGAAGCCGACGCTGGCAAGCGTCATCGCCCAAGTGGAGGGCTCCGGCACGATCACGAG
>JBAWVV010000731.1:0-1910 GCA_037147115.1 Planctomycetia bacterium
GAATTGTCCGGTGTGGCCGGGAAATCGAGAAGAGCAGTCGTGGGGGCCGTTGCCGGGCTTTTTCCCGCCGCTGGCCGTTTCCACCGCGGGGTGCTGGTCTGGCTGCCGTTTCACCGGGTACAACCCGCGGGTCGGATTGAGCCCGCCGATCCCCCCGAGGCATGCCAGCACCCGTGCGCCCCCATGGTCCCCCGGAGCTGTTTTCGATCGAACTGCGTACGGCGCGGTGGGGGGAGCTCGTCGAGTGGTATCGGAATGTGATCGGGCTGCGGGTGCTGATCCGCGCCCTCGATGATGGCTACGCGCTCCTCCAGGCAGGCACAGCCAGGCTGGCGATCCTCGAGCGACCGGAGGCTCCCCCGGCGAGCCCCCGCTGGAGCCTCGGCTTCGAGGTCGCCGACCTGACCGCCTGCCGCGACCGGCTGCGGATGGCCGGCGCCGAGATCCAGGAGCCGCCACCGAATCCCGAGGGCTTTACGGAGATCGTGACCCACGATCCCGACGGCAACCGGCTCCGCCTCTTTGCCTGGGAGTGAGAGGGGCGATTGGCCCGATCTTTCTCGTCAGTCCGCCATCGGGAGGTTTTCCAGGTCGGCGATATCGCGCGGGCGTCCTGACGCGCTCTTGAGCCGCCTCAGCCAGGCGAGGGAGACGTAGCGGAATCCATCCATTTCGCACGCCGATCTGATCAGCGTTTCCACCGAGGCATCGGGTATTCCCGGAACGTAATCGAACAGATCGAGATATCCCATCGACGTGCAGAGCATCATCAAAGGCTTCGCACGGACGAAGGCCGCCGTCACCGGGTGTGTCCGCTCGATCCCGGTGGCCGGATCGAGTTCGTCACCGATCCATTCGGCCTTCAGTTCCCCGAGTGCCGCCACCAGACGGGCTTCGTTCTCAGGCGTCCGCAGCCAGAGGATGTCGGTGTCCTCGGTTGCACGGAGGTGACCGTGGTAGTTGACCGCGTGGCCCCCGATGATGACGAAGGGAACACCGTATCGCGCAAGGATCGTGAGGAGTC
The DNA here is from genome assembly GCA_037147115.1 of Planctomycetia bacterium. Classification (GTDB taxonomy): domain Bacteria; phylum Planctomycetota; class Planctomycetia; order Pirellulales; family UBA1268; genus QWOP01. Next base: position 1,025 of record JBAWVV010000731.1, read on the forward strand.
CTCGATCGGGTGCCATGGGATTCACTCCGCGGCCGGGATCGCCCGTTTGCGGTGGTTGCGCTGCTGGAAGTGGGCAAGCGCGGCGGGATTGGCTCGGAGCACCTCCCAAGATGAGCGGATGATCGCGTCCATGGCGGCGAGCCGTTCGCGCGGCGTCATGGCGAAAGCGCGGTGCTGCTGATGCCGCTGCCGCGCCTCCAGTATGGCCGACGTCTCAGCCTGCGCAGGCGGGGCATCGGTCGCAGGCACGGGCTCGGATAAGGTGGGACTCGGGGAGGGAATCATGCTTGAGAGTATATGCCGTGGGGACTGAAAACGCGGCTCGCGAACGGGGCGTCCCGCCGCGAAGGCAATCCACTTGCGGGGGCGGGCCACTTGCGGGGGCGGAACCGTCTCACCCCTGCCGGACCCGGAGAACGGCCAGGACGACGATCACCGCCACGTTGATCGCGAGCCACACTCCGTGCGACCAGGCGCGCGGGTCGAGGACCCGGAAAGAGTGCGGGGCGAAAAGCTGCAGGCCGAGGGTGATGACCGCGATGACGAGCCCAGCTCCAAGGCCGACGTCGGTCTTGGTGATTGTCTGCGACATTCCGCCCGCTCCCGTGCTTCCAACGTTGGGTTTGTTTCGAAGGGCTTGAATCAGCATCCACCGCATTCGCCCTGCTTCACGCAATGGGACGCTTACCAGAGCCGGAAGTCACCCACAGATTCTGCTGAGGAGGTATTTTTTCGAACATGATCCGGCCAAGCCGCCGCGGCCAGCAGAAGCCCGCGACACGTGGCGGGCCCCGCGGCACCGCCGGGGACGTGGCGCGATGGCCCGACTTTGGCGCATCAGCCCCATTCCGTCCAGGCGCCGGTGGCGATCACGTAGCCCCCCAGA
>JBAWVV010000732.1:0-1910 GCA_037147115.1 Planctomycetia bacterium
GGCCGATGCCGGCCGAGACGGTGCCGCCGGCGTTGCCGGAGAGGTTTGAGATCAGGGCGCCGGAGGTGGGGAGTTGGATCTGGCCGCTCCCCGAAAGCGTGGCGTTGTCGTTGACATTGAGCCGCTGCGTGCCGGAGAGGACGAGGTTGCCGGTGAGGACGCCCGAGGCACCGAGGTTATAGACGCCGGAGGCGGTCGGCCCGCCGCCGAGGACGAGGTTACCGGCTGCGACGGAGACCCCGCCGCCTGGGCCGGGGGAGAACGCCCCGTTGACCGTGAGCGTGCCGGCGCCGGCCTTGGTGAGCACCCCGGTGAGCCCGCTCATGCTCGCGACCGACAGGTTCTGGACGCCGGTGTCGATCTGGCCCCCACCCGAGCCGATGCTCACGTCGTTGGCCAGAGCGAAGCCGGCCGTGGCGGTGCTCAAGAGCGTGGTCCCCTGGGAGATCGTGATCGCGCCGGAGCCGAGGCGGCCGGCGCCGTCGATCTGGAGCGTGCCGCCTGAGAGGTTCGTGCCGCCGGTGAAGTCGTTGACGCCCGTCACGGCGAGCGTGCCCGCGCCGCTCTTGTTGATCGCGGTGGCGCCGGTCAGTTTGTCGCCGGCGGTCGGTGCCGTAAACGTGTAGGTTCCCGCTGCGGCCGAGACGGTGACGGTCGACGGGGCGAGGGCGCCGGAGAGAGTGATCGTGCCGCCGGTGGAGTTGGAGAACGTCGCCTGGTCGCCGTCGAGGAACGTGGTCGAGCCGGAGCCGCTGGTCCAGTTGGCGGTGGAGGTATTCCAGGTGCCGTTGCCCGTCAGGTTCCAGGTGAGGTTCCGCACGGCGATCGCCGAGAGGGAGAAGTTGTCGACGCCGGCGGTGGCGTCGCTCCCTGCTTCGTCCTTCTCGTTCCAGCGGAGGTAGAGGTAGCTTCCGTCAGTCCAGTTGAGCCCGGTCAAATTGCCCGAATTGGTGCCGATCGTGTACAGCGGGTTGATGACCGCTTGCGTGCCCGGCGCTCCGGTCCCGCTTGACGGTGTGGTGAAGCCAAGAGACGACAGTGTCCACGAACCGGACGTGGTGGCGAATGTGCCCGCCCCGGTCGAGCTCCCCGACGCGACCGTCGCGCTCTGCACCGAATACGACAGCGGATAAGCATTCACGGTGGTGGACGGATTGCGGTTCATCACCGCGTCGTAGGCGAGCGAGACGTTGTTGATCGTGGAGCCCGAGGTGTTTTTGAAAACAGCGCCGAAGAACCAGTCGGAACTGGCCGATCCCTGGGAGCCGAGGGCACGGCGGCCGGAGCTGTCGACAAGCTGGAAAAACGACCCGGTCGAGGACGAACCGTTCGTGATCCCCTGCCGGGGTGTCGCGTTGTTGCCGTACACGTACCAACCGTTCACGCTCGCCGAACTGCCCGACATCGCGAGGGTCGAGACATCGAGCATGGTCCCGAGCGAGATTGCCGCCGGGGTGAGGGTGGTGCCCGTCATCCCCTGGAAGTTCTGCGTGTAGGTCGAGCCGCCGTTGAAGTCGATCGGCGTGGCGATTGCCGGCAGGCCGGAAACGACGACGGCGATCGAGAGGCCGAGGCGGACGCAGCCATCGAGGAGGCGGCACGTGAACGTCGGGCGAGGCATGGCAGGAATCTCCTGGGGCGCTTGATCCGTCGGCATCGACGGGGATCAGCGCGGGGAGATTGCCCGAGGGGCGCAAACAGCGCCTAGGCGAGTTTGCGAGTGAGCTTTTCATGAGGCCGTCGCCACAGGCGCTCACGAATCCTGAAGAAATCGGTTGGGCCTTCATTGCCGGATCAACACGACATCGATGCGAGCGATTGGCGAGTGCCGCGTGAGCCAAGCATGAGCGGGATTGGGGTGGCAGCGTGTCGAGCACGCCGCTGGGCGTCCGGCGAGAGCCGCCGAGGGA
>JBAWVV010000733.1:0-1908 GCA_037147115.1 Planctomycetia bacterium
GACGGAGTCCTGCAGAACGCCGCCTGATTCACGCCTCACGAACACAACATTTGACAATAGCTCTTGGCGACCCGCCACGGCCCATTAACATGTGATCTGAGGACATAGCAGTAAGGTCCATCTTCCAGGCGTCGGACGTCCGTGAGATAGACAAATCCCTTTAGTGATTTCTCGTAGGTGTCGACGTGAAATCCTCGTGTCTTTGTTATTCCACTGTTGATATAGAGATTGAGGTTTCGGGGGACGGTCTTGGTTTCGCTGTCCGAGAGGAGTTTGATCAGAAGGGGGTTTTCAAAGGGCGACCTCACCGCTTTCGAGGCGTGTTCGCGGAAATAATCGACGTTGAAGACGTCTACCATGCCCAGGTCCGGTTCCCTGCGGACATTCAGGACTGGAGCGGAGTGTGCGGCCAAGTCCTTATAGCTTTTGAGAACGATTTTATTCTTTTGGATGACGTAAGCGTCGGTCTCAACCGTGTCTTCTGCGGCATGCTTAACGAGAAGAGACTTGACCGCTGAGGCGATTGCTTGTCCCTGCTCAACTCCGTTCGGCCCCAGGAAATTTTCCACGATGGCGATGCCATACGTTGCGATCCGATTCTGGATGGCTGCGACGTCCGCATCGGACTGTAGCGACCTCACAACGAGCGGCGAAACGCGACGTTGTATCTCTTCCTCCGAAAGCGACGACGCGTAGCTCAGAATCGCCTCGTTCAACGAAGCCAACGCATTCTCGTTCAATTTGGAACTTCTCGTCTCGTGCTCTGGCCGTTTTCGGGTCAAGTCGAGTGAGTAATTGCCGAATGAAAATAGATTCATGGTCGACGGCTTAAGGGGTGCTCAGACGCGACTGGAACTGACGCGAGCGGCGGAAAAGCGAGTGCAAGAGGGGAGAAGCCTTTAGAGTATGCCGCCCGTAAGAGGGTCAGTCAACCAAGGGGGGCGAGGGTAGGGCTTTTGGACCGTTCGAAGAATGGGATGTCCTCCTGTTCGTCATCGGCGCAGAGTTGCTCCCACACCGCTCTTCGATCTCCCGTGACAGTGCAGATACGGGTTCAAGCATTGTTTTGCTGAACAAAGTGGCTGAGGAACGAGATCAGCCTGCCGCATCCTGGTTGAGAGTTCACATCCTCCCAGCGGGCAAAAGCGTTCCGCCGCGGACCTCGAACACCGATCCCTACAGGGGCTGGGGGGCCGTGCCGCATTGCATCGGAATAGTTCACCACCATCCGATGAGGGGCGGGTACCGAAGAGTCGGATCCCCAAGCCGGCCCCTTGCGATATCGCATCTGAGGATCACGAGCTGAGGTAGTCCCGGCTCCGAATCGTGATCATCCAACTACGGAAATCCGACGCCCGTCAGACTACCCCGTAACGATCAGCCCGGTGGTGAAACGTTCTCGGCTTCCGTCGGCGCCGGTTCCGTCGGCGAGTGGCGGCCGACGAAGCGATAGCCCATGCCGCGGACGGAGAGGAAGTGGACCGGCTTGGAGGGATCTCCCTCGAAGTACTTGCGGAGGTTGAGCATGAAGGTGTCGATCGTCCGCGTTGCCGGCGGGCGCGCCATCCCCCAGACTCGTTCGAGGAGTTCGTTCCGCGACACGACCTTCCCCTCGTGATCGACGAGGTAACGGAGAAGTTTCATCTCCAGATTCGTCAGCCGCACCGGCCCCCCCTGGGCCCGTGCCTCCCAGGTGTCGAAGTTCACCTCTGCGCCGCCGAAGCGGTAAACGGCCGGAGCGGATTCCAGCGGGAGCGGCGCAGGAGATGGGATCGCCTCGACCAGAGGCGGCGGAACCGGCGCGGAGCCAATCGCTGCCGCTGTGCGGGTGGCGGGACCGCGCCGGGAGATGTGGCTCCGCACGATTGAGATCAACTCGTCGAGATCGAAGGGCTTTTGGAGATAGAC
>JBAWVV010000734.1:0-1905 GCA_037147115.1 Planctomycetia bacterium
CTCTACAAGTCGAGCAACGACCGGCTCCGGGAACTCCGCGGCCGGCCGGGCCTGTTCGATCTCGACAAGCGGATCCTGGAAAACAACCTCTATGGCGTCGACCTCAACGCCGAAGCAGTCGAGATCTGCCGCTTGAGCCTGTGGATCAAGACGGCCCAGCGCGGCAAGGCGCTGACAGCGCTCGACGACACGATCCGCCCCGGCAACAGCATCATCGCCGATCCGACGGTCCACCCGCAGGCATTCGACTGGAAGGCGGCCTTCCCGCGGATCTTCAAGGAGGGGGGATTCGATGTCGTCGTGGGTAATCCGCCCTACGTCCGACAGGAGCTGATCAGCCCCATCAAGCCCTATCTCCAGGAGCACTATGCCGCCTACCATGGCATGGCCGACCTCTATGTCTATTTTTACGAGCTGGGGCTCCGGCTCCTCAAGCCGGGCGGAAGGCTGTCGTTCATTGTCACGAACAAATGGATGAAGGCGGCCTACGGCGAGCCCCTGCGAAAGCTCCTCTCCGAAGAGGCATGGGTGGAGTCGGTCGTCGATTTCGGCCACGCCAAGCAGATCTTCGAGGATGCCGACGTTTTTCCCTCGATCCTCGTCGCCCGCAAGCCGACCGCTGCCCCCAAGCCAACCAGCGCCCGTCTGTGCACGATTCCCCGGGAGCAACTCCGGATCGACGATCTTTCCCGGCAGATCGCCGAAGAGAGCGACGATTTGCCGCTAGCGCAGCTCACAAGCGACGCCTGGCAGCTCGAGCCGGGGGGCGTGACCGGTCTCATGGAACGGATCAAAGCGCGAGGCATCCCGCTGACGGAGTATGCGGGGACGGTGCCGTTCGCTGGCATAAAGACCGGCCTGAACGAAGCATTCGTCGTTGACACGCCGACACGCAATCGGCTCGTCGCGGAAGATCCGAATTGCGAACAGCTCTTCAAACCATGCCTCCGGGGGCAGGATGTCGATCGCTGGTCGCCAGGCGGCGGCGGCCAGTGGATGATCGTGATCCCATCAAGTGAAAACAGAACCTGGCCATGGTCATCCGGCGGTGCCAGAGAAGAACAGATTTTTCAATCTTCTTACCCTGCAATCCATGCACGCTTCACGCAGGTCCGCGATCAGCTTGTGAAGCGGCAGGACAAGGGAAGATTTTGGTGGGAATTGCGATCTTGTGCGTATTGGGATGTATTCTCGCGACCCAAGATCATGTACCAGGAAATCCAGTTTCACCCGTGCTACGCGATGGACACGTCCGGCTGTGTGATGAACAACAAGGTGTTCATGCTGCCTTCGGAAGATCTCTATCTCCTCGGCGTGCTCAATTCACCGCTCATGTGGTGGCACAACTGGCGGTATCTGCCGCACATGAAAGACGAGGCGTTGTCGCCGGTCGGCTTCCTGATGAAGGATCTGCCGATCGCGGTGCCCACCGACGAAGTCCGCGCAGCGGTGACGAGAAGTGTGGCAAGGCTGCTCGACATCACGGCCACCCAGCACGCCACCTCAGCAACGCTCCTCGACTGGCTCCGTGTCGAGCACGGTATCGAAAAGCCCTCGCAGCGGCTCCAGGGCTTTCTTGCACTCGACTCCGACGGGTTTGCCGCTGAGGTGAAGATGATCCGTGGGCGGAAAGCAGCGCTGACGGCGGCGGGGGTGAAGAGCCTGCGCGACGAGTTCGTGCGCACGGTCGAACCGGCCCAGCGGCTCGCGGCGGAGGCGATTCGGATGGAGCGGGAGGTGAGCGATCTGGTCATCGCGGCCTACGGCCTGACGCCGGCAGAGATCGACTTGATGTGGGAAACCGCCCCCCCGCGGATGCCGATCCCCCGCACCCGGCCTTGATCGTGGCCATTCTGGGCCGGTTGAGCGGCACCAGACTGGTTTTCGGCCGATTTCGGGTAGACT
>JBAWVV010000735.1:0-1896 GCA_037147115.1 Planctomycetia bacterium
CGCCGCCTCCACGGCCAGCGAATACCGGGAGTTCCGCCTGCCTGACCAGGGAAAGTATTACTACTACCAGACGGTGCGGGCGAAGGAGTCGTGCCTCCGTTGCCATGACGTGCGCCCCGCTCCCGGCGTGCCGACCGAGGGAGTGCCGCCGGTCGGCGTCGCCGCCGGTGACCTGATGGCGGTCGTCCGTGTCGTCATGCCCGACGGCTTAACGAAGAAGGCGATCAACTGGAACCGGGCGATCCTCCTGGCAACGGCGATCATGACGGTGTTTCTCGCCATGCTCGCCGCCTACCTCATCGTCCGCTACGTGATCGTCAAGCCGCTCGAGCATCTCCGCGATGTCAGCGACGAGGTCCGCCGCGGCAACGTCCAGGCACGGGCCGAGATCCACACCGCCGACGAGTTCGAGGAGCTCGGCGTCGCCTTCAACCGCATGCTGCGGGGCCTCGTCGACACCCAGGAGGAGCTCCAGAAGGTCAACGAGAGCCTCGACGGCAAGGTTGACGAGCTCGCCCGCGCCAATCTCCACCTCTACGAGATGAACCGGATGAAGAGCGACTTCCTGGCGACGATGAGCCACGAGCTGCGCACGCCACTCAACAGCATCATCGGCTTCTCGGATGTGCTCGGGTCGATCCAGTCGCTCGACGACAAGCAGCGCCGCTACGTCCAGAACATCCGCACCTCGGGGCGGATGCTCCTCGACATGATCAACGACATCCTCGATCTGGCGAAGATCGAGGCCGGGAAGACGGAGATCCGCCCGGTGATGTTCGATGTCGAGTCGGTCGTCTCGGCGCAGTGCGACATGGCCCGGCCGATGGCCGAGAAGAAGGCGATCGACGTCACCTTCGAGATCGGCCCGGGCCTCGAGGCGGTCGAGCAGGATCAGGCAAAGGTCCAGCAGATTCTCGCCAACCTTCTCTCCAACGCCGTGAAGTTCACCCCCGGTGGCGGGCGGGTCGAGATCCGTGCCCATCTCGACGACACCACCGATCCGGCCCACCCAGAGATCGTCATGGACGTCGTCGACACCGGCGTCGGCATCGCCGCCGAGGAGCAGCAGGCGATCTTCGAGAAGTTTCGCCAAGGGAAGGTGTTCCAAAAGGGGGACGACGCGATGACGCGCGAGATCTCCGGCACCGGCCTGGGCCTGTCGATCGTCCGCGAGCTCTGCCGGCTTCTGGGGGGCGACGTCGCGCTCGAGAGCCAGCTGGGGCGCGGAAGCCGGTTCACGATCCGCCTCCCGGCCCGGCTCCAGCCGGCCAAGCCCTCCGTGGGGGCGACGCTGGCGCTAGCCGACTGACAGCCCAGAAATCGCCGCTAGACTGACCTCTGGTTCGATGGAGCGTGAGGAGGCGGCGATGGCAGACGATGCGGTCGAGGTGGTGTTGTTCACAGACGGCGCCTGCAGCGGCAATCCCGGCCCCGGCGGCTGGGCCTACATCCTTCGTCATCCCGGCAGCGGGAAGGAGTCGCGCGACTCCGGCAATGAGCCGGTGTCAACGAACAACCGAATGGAGCTGACCGCCGCCGTCCGCGGCCTTTCCAAGCTCAAGCGGCCGACGCGTGTCGAACTGGTCACCGACAGCGTCTACGTCGGCACCGGGATTTCTGACTGGCTCCCGAAGTGGAAGCTGCAGGGTTGGAAGCGGAAGGATGGCGGCAAACTCGTGCCGATCAAAAACGAAGACCTGTGGCGTGAGCTCGACCGGCTCGTCACCGAGCACTCTGTCCGCTTCACCCACGTCGCCGGCCACGCCGGCCACGCCGAGAACGAGGCCTGCGACAAGATGGCCGTGGCGGCCTACCAGCCGCTGCTGAAAAAGGGCTGACAACAGGGGGGTGCGGGCAAGCGCCCACGCGCCCGGCAGAGGAGCCGATAAACTCCCC
>JBAWVV010000736.1:0-1895 GCA_037147115.1 Planctomycetia bacterium
GCCGTGGGGCTTCCCAGCTGCCGGAGGAGAAACTCCGCCCGGCGCCTCGAGGCGTAGGGCGTTTCGGCGGCACCGTGGCCTGTCCCCGGCATGACGAGCAGCTCGAAATCCTTGCCGGCTTTGACAAGCGCCGCGGCCACCTGCATCGTCGAGGCGGGATCGACGTTCTGATCGAGCTCGCCGACGACAAGCAGGAGCTTCCCCTTCATGCGGTGGGCTTGAACGGAGTTTGACGATTCGTCCCAGCTGGCATCGAGCGGCCAGCCCATCCACTGCTCGTTCCACCAGATCTTGTCCATCCGGTTGTCGTGGCAGCCGCAGTCGGCGACGGCCGCGGAATAGAAGTCGTGGTGGGCAATGAGGGCCCGCAGCGCGCTTTGCCCGCCGGCGCTGCCGCCGTAGATGCCGATGCGCGAAAGATCGATCCAAGGGCGCGTTGTCGCCGCCACCCGGAGCCAGGCGATCCGGTCGGGGAAGCCAGCATCGCCGAGGTTTTTGTGGCAGACGTCATGAAACGCCTTGCTGCGGTTGGCCGTCCCCATGCCGTCGGCCTGCACAACCACAAACCCCAGCTCCGCCAGCTGCGACATCGAGCCGAAAGACGGCCGCCACGCCACCGGCACGTGGCTGTCGTGCGGACCGGCGTAGACGTTTTCGATCACGGGGTAGCGGCGGGCCGGATCGAAGTCGCAGGGGCGGAGAATGATGCCGTGGATGTCGGTGACGCCGTCGCGCCCCTTGGCCACGAAGCGCTCTGGCTGCGGCCAGCCAGCGGCCACCAGGCCCGAGTCATCAGCCACTTCGAGGTCGGAGAGCTTCGCCCCGTCGGTGGCCCGGCGGAGCTCGTGCCGCGGCGGCAGATCGACGCGCGACCAGCGGTCGATATAGGTCTGGCCGTCGGGGGCCCAGGTGAGCTCGTGCGTGCCATCGCCCTCGGTGAGCATCGTGAAATCGCTGCCGTCGAAGTTCACCCGTGCGAAGTGAACATGGTAGGGGCTTTGGGTGGGATCGCGGCCAGAGAGCCGCAGCACGAGGGAGCGGCTCTCCTCGTCGACCTCCTCCACGCTCCGCACCACCCACTCCCCCGAGGTGATCGGAGTCGCGGCGCCGGTGGCGATGTCGACTGAATAAAGATGATGCCAGCCGCTCCGCTCGCTGCTCCAGAGGAGCTTTCCCGCGGCGGGGAGAGAGCGGAGCCAGGCCCGGTTGACCCAGTCGATGAAGGTGTTGCTCTGCTCGTCGACCACGGCCGAGACGCGGCTGGAGGCGACGTCGATCTTCACAATCCGCATGACACGGTGGCCGCGCTCGTTGTATCGAAAGAGGAATGCCGAGCTATCGGGGAGCCAGAGGAAGTCGGAGATCTCCCACGGGGTGGCGAAGAGTGATTCGTCGAGCGGCACCTCGGCCAGCGTGTCGAGATCAAGCAGGTGCGGAAAGCGCTCGTCGATCCGGTCCCCCGGCTTGTCGTAGCGAAACTCAATCAGGCGCGGCTGCGGCTGATCTTTCGGCGTCGACTCGACGATCGTCACCGTGCGGTGCTCCCCCTCGCGCACTTTCAGCGCGATCATCCACCGGCCGTCGGGGGAGACGAAGCGGTCGTCGGTGAAGTGAAAGTCCGGCGTCGCTCCGCTCGTGAGTGGCTGTTCACTGCCGTCGCCGCGCTTCGCCACGAGATCACCGTCGCGGAGGATCACCTCGGCTCGCGGCTTGCCGGCGGCGGGCTCTTGTGCCCGGGGCCGGCGTCGGTCGCGTGACTCGCGCGACCCGCTCGGCACGACATCGGGCACGTCGTCGGGGGCGAGGACCTGTCGAACGCCGGAGCGACAGTCGACCCGGACCACCTCGTGGGCGGAGGCACCCGTTCGCACCCGGTAGACGAGCACGGCGCCGTC
>JBAWVV010000737.1:0-1893 GCA_037147115.1 Planctomycetia bacterium
GCCGGCGCCCGCGGCTACACCGATTTCCCCAGCCACGCGGCAGAGGCTGGCTGACGGATCGGGAGCATTAGCCTAACCGCGGATTCCAGCCCCGCATCACTCGGGCCGGCTGACGCCGTCGGGCGCCGCCCCCATCTCGGCAAGAAACCGCGCTGCCCAGGGGAGTCGCCGCAGCTTATCCGGCGAAACGTGCGCGAGTATTTTGAACGAGTGGGCCCCCTTGTCGTAGCGCTCCGCAGGCGTGCCCCGAACGGCTGCCGCCATGGCTTCTTGGATATGTTTCTTTGTTTGCGTTTCAAGAGTCGGGCCCTCGGACGGAAGCTTGTCCTCTTGAAAGCCCTTCGTAAAAACTTTCTTGAGGGCATCGCGGTCGGAAATCAGCCACGTCTCCATGGACACAGTCATGAACTGAAGCTGCTCGTCCGTCGCCCCACTGGGCCGCAGCCATCGATCCCCCTCACGCGCCCCCACGTGAGCCCAGGGATCACCTTCACGGCCAAGGGCGATTTGATGGCCAGCCGCGATCGGATCCTCCGAGTCGACGAGGAGCCAGACGTCGCAGTCGCCTTCGTCGAGCAGGTTGCAGAAGGTCTTGAAGGCTTTCGAACGCCCGTGGCAAACCCTGACCTTCGGCCTGTCGGCGATGCCCGCCTTCTGGAAAAGCAGCATGAACGCCTTCCGGCATTCGGCGTCCAGATCGGGATGGGCGCCCCCTTCGACACACAGCCACTGTTTCTTTCTGGTCACCACCGGTTTCCCCCGAAATGCCCCGATGTCCACAGCGCCCCGAGGGAACCAAACTCACGCCATCGGTCGATATCCGCCTGGTCGAGACGACGAACCCCGGTTGTGGCCTCGTCTTTCTCGGCGACCACCACACTGTCGGCATGGTTAGTCATCGCGTCGACGAGTTGGGTTGAATGGGTCGTGACGACCACTTGGAATCTTGCACTCGCATCGACGAGGAGATCCCGCAGTGTCGGCAAGACATCCGGATGGAGCCCGAGTTCCGGCTCCTCGATGACGACAAGACGGACCGGACCAGGATCGATGAGAATCGCCGCCAGACAGAGAAACCGCAGCGTGCCATCAGACAAGCGTCGGGCCGGCACACTCCGATCCCTCTCCATCAGGTAAAGCTGGAGTTGGCCCCCTTCGGGCACAATCTCGATGTCATCGAAGCCCGGGGCGATCTCACCGAGCAACTCGATCAAGTGACGCTTCTTCACGGCGTCGCGCTTCAGGACGGCGAGGCGCGAGGGAAGATTCGAGAAATCCTCGAGCAATCGATCGTTCCTGACATCAGCCCCGCACGCCCTGCGGATTGGTGACAGCGGGCCGAAACTCCACGATCGGTAGATGGCGATTTCTTTGAGACGATCCCCGACGCTCGCCACCTCCGGAAACGACTCGGGGTCCCGCCGCTGCGACAGGATCGACTGCGTCGGATCGATGTCAGCAACTTTCAAAAACCGCCGGCTCGACTCCTCGACATGATTGAGCATCGGCCGGCCCTGCTCGTAGCCGAAATAGAAGTAGGGTTTCTGGCTCCCCGGGTCGGGTGTCGTTCTCTCGATTCGCTCGTCAAGGACGACGAACGAATGCCCTTCGCTGCCGAAGCTCATCCGGTAGCGGACCGCCGATCGCGTGATCTGATTCGCACCGAACACGATTTCGATCGATGCGGACGCAGCCCGCCGGGTCGTGCCACTCTGCCAAAGCCACTCGTCCACACCTCCCCCCTCCCGAATCGGCACCGGAAGATTCCCTGGGACGGCATGGAGGACGGCAAAGGCCTCGACGAGATTCGATTTGCCACTGCCATTGGGGCCGATGATGACATTCAACGGCCGAAGTACCAGTTCGTGGGCCCCCGGCCCGAACGACAAGAAG
>JBAWVV010000738.1:0-1887 GCA_037147115.1 Planctomycetia bacterium
CCCGTTCTGACCGTTTCCGGTGCGGCGGGCGCGAAAGCAATTTCCTAGCAGCAATGATTCGCAACCGTGCGCAGTTTGCCCGCGGCGCCGCCGCGTTCCTGGTCGCTGTCGCACCGGCGCTGCTTTGCGCCGACGTCACGGTGCTGCCACCGATCGGCAGCCACATGGTCCTGCAGCGGGAGAGGCCGATCCCGGTCCGCGGCACGGCGGCCCGCGGCGAGGAGGTGACGGTCGCGTTCTCCGGCCAAAAGAAGACCGCCAAGGCCGACGAGAAGGGGAAATGGTGCGTCACGCTCGACTCGCTCGCCGTCTCGAAGGAGCCCGCGACGCTCACGGCCCGCGGCTCCGGCGGCAGTTCCGTGACGATCGAGGACGTTCTCGTGGGCGAGGTCTGGTTCGGCTCCGGGCAGTCGAACATGGCGTTCACGATCGACCACTGCGAGAACGATGTCAAGGACCCGGAGCGTCGCGACAAGGTGCTCGCCGCGATCGTCTCGGGCACGCACCCCATGGTGCGGTTCCATCGCGGCAGCGGAGGCTGGACCGTTTCCGGGCCCGACGTCAATCGCGGCACCTCCGCCCTGATGCTCTCGTTCGGCGTCGCGCTCCAGCGCGAGCTCGACGTGCCGGTCGGGATTTGGGTGAGCGCGATCGGTGCCCGCCCGGTCACCGCCTTCCTCTCGCGACAGCAGTTCGAGGCTGACCCGGCCTGCGTCGCGGCCCAGGAGCGGGCCCGCAAGAGCCCTGAGCACGCGCCGTCCAAGGCGCAGCGTGACAAGGTGCTCGCCGACTGGGAGGAGGCCGTCCGGCAGGCGCGGGCGGCCGGCACGCCCGAGCTCCGCAAGCCACCGCTGCCGATGGTGCATGGCGAGCTCGAGGGGCCGTTCTTCTGGAGCAGTGCCATCAGCGACGTTCAGGGCATGGCCATCCGGGGTGTCCTCTGGGACCAGGGCGAAAGCGGCAGCGGCCTGCCCTGGGTCGATCAGTACACGATCATGGGGGCGCTGATCCGCGGCTGGCGGGCCGAACTCGGCCAGGGGGAGTTTCCGTTTCTCACGATCCAGAAGCCCAATGGCGGCGGCTGCGCCTGGGATCCGGCCGATCCCGTCACCCGCTACGCCGCACCCTTCGGGCCGCTCCCCAAGAATGTCCCGCAGGCGGCGATCGGGGCTTTCCACATTCCCCGCGAGCAGCACCTCCGGCTGCGTGAGTACCCGAACACGTTCCTCGTCAGCTCCACCGACCTCGGCGGCGGCACCCACCCGATCGACAAGTCGAGTTACGGTGCCCGGGCCGCGCGGGTCGCCCTCGGCGCGGTGTACGGCCGACCGATCGAGATTTACGGACCGATCTACAAGTCACACGTGATCGACGGGCCGCGGGTGCGGATCTCCTTCACCAACGTCGGCAAGGGCCTCGCCTTCCGGCACGGCGACGCCTTGCAGGGTTTCGCCCTCGCCGGCGCGGACAGGCAGTTTCACTGGGCGGATGCCGCGATCGACGGCGATACGGTCGTGGTGTCGTGCGCGAAGGTGGCCGAACCGGTCGCAGTGCGGTATGCTTGGGCCGGGGATTTCCCCTGGGCCAACCTCTTCAACAAGGACGGCCTCCCCGCGCTCTCCTTCCGCACCGACGACTGGGAGGAGAAGCGGTAAGCCGTGAGCGCTACTCGACGGCCGCCCGGCTCATGTCAAGCTGCACCACGCGCAGCAGCTCGGCATCAGCCCCCATCTCTCCCCGGTGCCGGTCCGCATTCTGACGGTTTCCGGTGCGGCGGGCGCGAAATCAATTTTCTTGCAATGCGGGCTTCGCCAAGGAGTAAGTCAGGCATGAGTGTACCGCACCCGGTTGATTGGACACCGGATAGGAGTATTTAGGCAGCTAAGG
>JBAWVV010000739.1:0-1879 GCA_037147115.1 Planctomycetia bacterium
GGGTTCATCGCGTGAGGCTCTCCGTAGCGGCCTGGCGGGCGGGGGTCGAGTCTGTCCTGCCGATGAGGAGGAAGTCGCCGTCCTTGAAGAGCGGGCGAACGCGCCCCACGATTCCAGTGCCGGACGGCAGATTCGGCTCGATCGTCCGCAGCCCCTCCTCCGTGACCAGGAGGACGCGGTCGCCGCCCGAGGCGAGATCGGCGAGGGCCCGGTCGGCCTGCTCTGGGCGCCATTCGTTGACATGCCCGCGGGCGTAATAGACGACGTTGGGCGTGTTCTGCCCGTAGGTCGACAACCGGGCCGTTCCCCCGGCGTGACGATGAGCCTGTTCGACGAGTCTGGGCAGCGCGTTGGCGCTGGCGATCCGCGCCGCAGCGGGGCCGACGGCCAGCCCGGTGTAGACCAGCGACAGGCCCACCATGGCAGCCAACGGATCGAATCGCCCGCTGCGGGCCCCCCACCAGCAGGCCGCCGCACCGAGGATCGGAACGAGGCCGACCAGCGCCGCCGACGTTGCCCCCGCCAGGCCGTGTCGGCTGGCGATGAGGATCGTGGCCGTCGTGGCGAGGCCCCCGAAGACGACCCAGCCGAGGCCCACCGCAAGCCAACGGGGCATGGCGACCGACCCGCGGTCGACCAGGCGCGTGGCCGTCGCGGCGACGATGAGGGCGGCGGCGGGGTAGGCGGGGAGAACGTAATTGGGCAGTTTTGTCGCGGCCAGGGAGAACGCACCGACCCACACCGAGAGCCAGAGGAGGCCGAGGCCGAGCCCACGCCGTTCGGGCGCTGGGGTGTCGGCGCGGGTGGCCCGCCAGGTTGCCACGACGATGGAGAAGGGGAGGAAGCACGACCAGGGATAGAAGCCGACGAGCATCGCCAGGAGATGGAAGAAGATGCCGCCGCTGTGATTCTCCATCGGGGCCGCGAACCGGCCGACGTTGTGAATCAGGAAGAATTCCGCCGGCCATGCTCCGTTGGTTCGCAGCCCGACCGCCACATACCAGGGAGCGGCGACGGCGAGCATCGCGAGGATGAGGATCACTGGACGGATGAACGCCACCGCCCCGAGGCCGGCTCTGATCGCGGCGAACATCTGCCGGCCGACCGACGCGGACGGATCACGCCCGGCCTGCCAGGCCAGCGCCGTGACCCACGGCAGGATCACCGCCAGCGGTCCGACAAAGCCGACCGGTCCCTTGCAGAGGACGGCGAGGCCGCCGAGGGCTCCGATCAGAGCAGCCCGGCCGGCGGGGAGTCGCGGCGGGCTCGTGCTCTGCGGACCGCTCGAGTTCGGGCCGGTGGAATTGGGGCCAAGGAGGGACTCGGCGGCGAGGACCGTCATCCAGGTCGTCAGGGCGGTGAGGATCGCATCCGGGGTGGCAGCATGGGACTCGATCCCGACCAGGAGGCACCCAATCCAGGCCAGCGCCGCCACCACGCCGGTGCGGGGGGAGAACCAGACCGTGCCAGCACGGAGCAGGGCGAGCGCCGTGGCCAGGGCCGCCAGGGCCGAGGGAATCCGGGCGGGGATCTCGGAGACGCCGAACAGCCGATAGCAGGCGGCCATGCACCAGTGCATGAGCACCGGTTTGTCGACGGCGAGCGTGTCGTTGTACATCGGGACGACCCAATCGCCCGTCTCGAGCATCGTCCGCGCGATCGCCGCGAAACGCGGTTCGTCCTCATCCCAGAAAGGCATCGGGGCGAAGCCGACCGCCAGCGTCACCGCCGCGGCCACGACGACCACCACCAGCGGGTGCCGCAGTGCCGGGCCGCGCCCATCGATCGACGGTGTGGTCGGCCGTTGGTTGTTCATCGGACCTCGGTGGCTGATGGGGTTGTTCATCGGGGTGGGGCTGGTGGCAGCCATGCCAGGGGG
>JBAWVV010000740.1:0-1878 GCA_037147115.1 Planctomycetia bacterium
CGGCGAGGGGGATGGCATGTCGAGCGGGGTGGTAGGTGGACGATCTCCGGGCCACAAGGCCTGTTCGCGCGCGGCGGCAAACTTGGGGGACGGCGGGATTTCGGCAGGCTCCAACACGCCTGTCGACCGTCGGCCTGGCCCGCTACTGTCCGGCGGATCTCCACCGCTTGATTTCGAGGTGGCGCCACCACGCTCCGCAGCCGTTGTCTTGGCCGTCGCGACGCTCGTCGCGACGTCGGGGACGGGGTGCAGACTCGTGCAGCGGCGCGGGCCGGTGGCGCCGGAAGTCGCGGAGGCCAGGCGGCTGTGCAACGAGGGTCTGTCGGCAGCCGATCACAGCGACCTCGTGCGAGCCGAGGGGCTCTTGGAGCGGGCCGTGAAGAGTTGCCCCGGCGACATCGATGCCCGCCGCCACTACGCGGAGGTGCTCTGGAAGCGGGGCGAGCGCATGGAGGCCGTGGCGCAGATCAACGAGGCGCTGCGACTCTCCCCGGAAGATGCCGAACTCTGCGTGCAGGGCGGGGGCATGTATCTGGAGATGGGTCTCTTCGACGACGCGGACCGACTCGCCCGCGAGGCGGTTCGCGCGGCACCGGGATCGGCAGATGCCTGGCACCTGCGAGGCCAGGTGTCGCTCACTCGCGGTCAGGCCGCACCGGCGCTTGCCGACTTCCACAGGGCCCTCGCGATCGATCCATCCGACCGGAGCGTGCTGATCGACACCGCGGAGGCCTACCGGCGGCTCGACCGGCCGCAGCGGGCCCTCGCCACGCTGGCCGTCTTGAGCGAGACCTACGGGCCGAGCCAGACACCCGCCAATGTGCTCGTGCTCGAGGGCCTGGCGCAGGAGGCGCTCGGCCGGCCAGCCGATGCGATCGACAGCTATCGCACTGCGATCGCCCGCGGCGGCGGGCCGACCGACGCGGCCGAACGGCTGGCTGTCCTGGAGGGTGCGGGCGCCGGGGCGACCGCCTCCCGCTCCGCCGGGCCCACGACGCGGCGGTGAGCGTCACTCGCCGGTGGTGGTGCGTCCGGTGAGCAGGTCGAAGGCGGCGATCGACGGCACGAGCAACGCGAGCGTGGCGAAGCCGTAGGCCGCAAGCACGACGAGGAGCACCTGCAGGCTGCTCCCCTGCAGGAAGCTGGTGATCGCCACGAACGTGAGCGCGGGGACTATCACTTCATCGCCCACGAGGAATTCGGACGGCTGCGCGACCGCGGCGACCTTCTGGAATATGCCGAGGTGTTCGGCAATTTCTACGGCACGCCGAAGCGCCCGGTGGTGGAGGCGCTGCAGCATGGGCGCGACGTGCTCTTCGACATCGACTGGCAGGGCACACAGCAGCTGGGCGCCACGATGGAAGAAGACCTGGTGCGCATCTTCATCCTGCCGCCTTCGGCAGAGGAGCTGCGCGACCGGCTCATCGGCCGTGCCCAGGACTCGGCCTCAACGGTTGCCAAGCGCATGGCCAAGGCGGCGGACGAGATCAGCCACTGGCCAGAGTATGACTATGTGATCGTCAATGACGACATCGACGCGGCACGAGCCGAGATCGAGGCGATCCTCCGCGCCGAGCGGCTGAAGCGGCGGCGGCGGGTGGGACTGAGTGATTTCGTCCGTGGGCTGACGAAGGGGTTGTAGGCGGTCGTTCGTCATATTCTTTTCGTCTTCTCGCGCTGAAGGAGCGGGAGAAGCAGGAAATTCGGCCATTGAGGGTATGGGGGCGGATCTAGCCGCCAATCCTCTGCGCCAGCCTTGCAAAGGCCTCCACCGGCAATTGCTCGGCGCGCAGTTCAGGGTTGATGGCCAATTCGTTCAGCAGCGCTTCGGGCTCGGGCAGCAGGCGCTGACCGAGACCGCGACGCGCAAGTACGGCG
>JBAWVV010000741.1:0-1877 GCA_037147115.1 Planctomycetia bacterium
CTGCAGCGCGAGTTGGCGGGCGTCCGGTTGCTGATCGTCGACGAGCTTGGCTATGTGCCGCTGTCGCCGACGGGGGCCGAGCTGCTGTTCGAGGTGTTCAGCCAGCGCTACGAGCGCGGCTCGACGCTGGTGACGTCGAACCTGCCGTTCGAGGAATGGACGTCGGTGTTCGGGGCCGAGCGGCTGACGGGCGCGTTGCTGGACAGGCTGACGCACCACGTGCATATCCTGTCGTTGAACGGCGAAAGTTACCGGCTGGCGCAATCGGCCGGCCGCCGCCGGGGCGCCAGGGCCGCCGAAGCTGCCCCGGGTCCCGAGATCGGGGTCGATCCGGAGACCGGGGAAATTACCTCGACATAGCCGACCGACCGCGCGCCGCCGGCATGGCAAGGGGCCCGATCGGGCCCCTTGCCATGCCGGCACATCCCTTGCCGCCACTGGCCTGCTTTTACGCCGCCACGGTGGCCTGGAATTAGACCGCCGTTGACAGGTTGGTGAAGTTCGCGCGGTCGAACTTCCTGACGCCGATCCCGATTGCGGCGAGCTTCGAGGCGCTGAATGGGCTGTTGGTCGAGCGCTGCCGGGGGCGGCAGGCGGAACGCGCCGGGCGGCATGCCGAGACCATCGGGGCGCGCCTGGCGGCCGATCTGGCGGTGCTCCGGGGATTGCCCGCCGTCCCGCTGGAGCCTTGCGAGAAGCGGGCGGCGCGGGTGTCTTCGACGGCACTGGTGCGCTATCGGGGCAACGATTACTCGGTCCCGACCTCGTTCGGCTACCGGGAGGTGATGGTGAAGGGGTTCGTCGAGGCGGTGGTGATCCTGTGCGGCGGGGAGGAGATCGCGCGACACCAGCGGTCCTACGGGCAGGGTGTGTTCGTGTTCGAGCCGCTGCACTACCTGGCGCTGATCGAGACCAAACCCAATGCGCTCGATCAGGCGGCCCCGTTGCAGGGCTGGGAGCTGCCGGAGGCATTCCAGCATCTGCGCCATCTTCTGGAGGCGCGGATGGGCAACCGGGGCAAACGGGAGTTCATCCAGGTTCTGCGGCTGATGGAGGCGATCCCGAAGGAGGTCGTGGCGGGCGCCGTCAGGGATGCGATCCGGCTGGGGGCGATCGGGTTCGATGCGGTGAAGCAGATCGTGCTGTCGCGGGTCGAGCGGCGGCCGGTGTTGCTGGACCTGGCGGCGTATCCGTATCTGCCGCGCACGCGTGTGCGGACGACGGCGGCGTCGGATTACGGGGTTCTGCTGTCGGAAGGTCTCTCGTGATGGCCACCGGGAAACCCGACAAGCAACCGACGGTCGGCCCGATGGCGCCGAGCCAGACGCCAACAGGCCAGATGCCGTCTGGGACCACCAGCGGCACGCCGCAGGTGCTGTTGGCGCATCATCTCAAGCAGCTCAAGCTGCCGACGGTGTTGCGGGAATACGACAAGGTTGCGCGCGAGTGCGCGCGCGACGGGGTGGATCACCCGCGTTATCTGCTGCGGCTGATCGAGCTCGAGCTTATCGATCGCGAGCGGCGGGTGGTGGAGCGACGGATCCGGCAGGCCCGGTTCCCGGCGGTGAAGAGCCTGGATACGTTCCGGTTCGAAGCGATCCCGAGTCTCAACAAGATGTTGGTGCTGGAACTGGCGCGCTGCGCGTACATCCTGCGGCACGAGAACATCATCGCGTTGGGCAACTCGGGCACCGGCAAGACGCACGTCGCATTGAGCCTCGGGCTGGCGGCCTGCCAGAAGGGCTTCTCGGTCGCGTTCACGACGGCGGCGGGACTGGTCAATCAACTGATGGAAGCGCGCGACGAGAAGCGGCTGCTGCGTCTGCAGCGCGAGTTGGCGGGCGTCCGGTTGCTGATCGTCGACGAGCTTGGCTATG
>JBAWVV010000742.1:0-1870 GCA_037147115.1 Planctomycetia bacterium
CGGAGAAGTTGAAGGTGTAGACGGCACCGATACCGCTGAAGAACGGCCGGGCCTCGACCCGGACATAGCGCCGGTCGGCGGAGACGACTGCCGTGCCGCTCATGTTGGTCCCTTCCTGGAGGGAGGTGATGACCGGCTGATATCCGGTGGCACCGCCGCGGTTGAAGGGCAGAAACGGTGCCGTGGTCGAGGGATTCCCCGTGATGCCGCGGCTGTGGGCCAGCGAATCGGCAGCGGCGGAATCACTCATCCCCCGCAGTTGCTGGGCGAGGATCGCCTTGCCGACGCTCTGCTGGAGGGCGACGTCCTGCGAGACCTGGGCCTCGAACAAGGGCTGCCGCCGGCGGCCTTCGGGGAGATCGATCGTGAACATCGTGTCGTCGGCACCGATCGGCACCTGACGACGGATCTTCTGCTCCCGTTCGGTCCCGCGGTGGAGCGTCAGTTGAACCGTCACGGTGTCGGCCGTCACCTTGCCGTAGGCCCTGTGGATGAGGATCCGGTAGGTGCCGGGGAAGGCCTCGCCAGCGATGTAGCGCTCCCGCTGCGTGGCGTTCGTTGGATCGGCGGGGAGATCGGTGTCGGCCAGGAGCGTTCCTCCCGACGTCGTTCGCGGCATCGCCAACGAGCAGACCGTACCGGCCGGCTCCTCGACTACCATGTCGATGTCGGCGTCACCGTTCCAGGAAAACTCGATCTCGACGTCGCGCACCAGGGCCTCGTCGACGGCAGTGCGGAAGGCCTCGGCGTCGTCCACCTTTGCCTGCTTCTCGAGGCCGGAGATCGCCGCCTTGGCCAGCCGAGCGGCACGGGTCGCCAGATCCTGCTGACCAGCCGGCCATTCGTTGGAGAGCACGCCGGCGCAGGCCCACTTGAGGGCCTGGAGATCGTTTTCCTTCGAGGCAATCGTCATGGCCAGCGCGAACGCCTCGCGGTTGGAAGGCTCGATGGTCGCCACCTGACGGCACAGCCGGATCGCCTGCCGCGACGAGCCGAAGCGGGCCAGGCACTGCGCGAGCGAGAGGAGATCGTTGGGGGATGTCGCGAAGTCGGCGCTCGACATGAGCGCCCGCTCGACCTCGGTCTTCGGCTTGCCCGCCGCCTCCATCGCGACGGCGAGGGCCTCATACATCCACGGCTCCGATTGGCCGCAGTTCACCGCCGCCGAGATCAACTCGGCAGCCCGATCAAAGCGGCCGGTATTGCCGAGCTCGACGGCAGAAATCCGCAGGCGGGCGAGCTTGCCGGCGCTGGCCCGGGCGGCAACCTGATCCCCCTCCGGTGAGCCTTCTCCGGAGGCATCGCCTTGGGCCGCGGAAGGCTTGCCGGCAGGAAGGAGGAAGGCCTTGACGGCGGCCCGCAGATCGCGGGCCGCGAGGAGCTCCGCGGGGAGCCCGAGATCACTGCCGGCGGTTCCCTCAGAGCCTGGCGGGGTGCCGCTGGCATCGTCGGCCGGCGTTGGCTGGTCGGTCGCCGCGGCGTCGGCCTTCTTCGGCAGCCGAGCCTTCGTGCCCGGCTTCTCCCGCATCCCGACCCGCTCGCCGGGGCCGGTTCTTTCCAAAAGGCCTTGCAGCTTGGGTGAGATCCAGCCCCCCAATGTGCCTGTGATAGCCCCGATGTAAACCTGGGGGTTGACCCTGTCGCCCGCGCCCAGGACGGCAGCAGGTAGCAGGGCGCCACCCCATAGGAAGTCGAAGGCCTTCTCCGGATAGATTGCCGTGGTCAGGGTGTGCGGGGCGATAGCGGGCACGATTGCGTCGATTCTGGGATCAATCGTGGCCGCGACGAGTGCCTGCACGCCTCCGTACGAGCCACCGACCATGCCGATGAGCGGATCGCCGGTCCCGTCGGTTGTCACCCAGCCCTGGTT
>JBAWVV010000743.1:0-1868 GCA_037147115.1 Planctomycetia bacterium
CCGTAAAGAAGGCAGCGAAGAAGGTCGTGAAGAAGGCGAAGGGGCCACGGGAGGGAATTGACCAGATTCCACCGATGCAGAAAACGACTACGAAAAAGCGTTAAAAACGCCCGCTGAATGGACTGCGTCTTTTCCGTTCACCGATCCCGCCATCCTGTCGATCGCCGCAATGATCGACAGGATGGCATGGGGATGTCGCCTGACTTCCCCACAGGCCCGGGCTGGCCGATCAGTCTTGCCCGGGCCCTTTCCCATCCGTCGGTCCGGACTCCACGCGGATCCGCGTCTTGAGATCGCGGGCGCGGGTCAGCAGTGCCTCGTCATCTGTGTTCCGCTCTTCCGATTCAGCGAGCGGGGCAACGACCGCCTTCCCCTCCTTCACGGCGCGCTCGGCATCGACGAGGGCCTCCGAGCCACGTCCCAGATTGAGGAGCCTGTCTGCCCGGTCGATGAGGACCTCAACGAGGAGTCGCCGGTAGGCGACAACGCCGGGCTTCTTCTCCACAAGTCCGCCGATGATGGTGATCGACCTGCCGAGTGCATCGAGCGCATCGAGCGCATCGGGGGCCATGTCGGCGGCCGACTCCCGGAGGACTCGGGCCGTGTTCTGCCCGACGAGGAGCTCGCTCCGGCCGTCGGCATCGGCGCGCTTTCCAAATACTTCGGCCCATGCCAACGCTCTTTCCGAGGAGCGTCGGGCCTCGTCGAGACGGCCCGCACTGCGGAACATCCGCGCCGTTTCACCCTGGATCAGCGCCGTATGGAGGACAAGGTCCTCCGAGGCTTCCGGTGCTTCGGCGAGCGCGATGTACATTTGAGCGGCCTCGTCCATGAGCATGCAGCCCTCGTCGACCTTTCCGAGTTTTTCCAGCGTCTCGGCCAGCCCCCATTGGGCCAGCCCCACCATCTCGCGGGCTGCATCGTCCCCGGGAAAGTCCTCGCGAAACCGCTTGGCGACCTCCAGCGACTCCCGGACAAATGGCTCCGCCGCCGCCGCGCCATCCCTCTTCCTGATCGCAGCCCCTTGGTAGTAACGCGCTAGGCATAGCTCTCGGCGTGCTTTATCATTTTCCGGATTGTCCTGTGCCCGTTTCGTCAGCGCGACGGTGGCCTCATTAAAGAGTGGAATCGCTTCGTTAAGATTCCCCACCATGTCCTTGAGCTTCGCCAGTTGCAGGACTGATTCGGGCAGCTTCTCCCGCAGTTCCGTGTCGTCAGGGAACATCTCGAGGAGGCTCCGACCGGCTTTGACGGCCTCCTCGACCTTCTTGATCCACAGATCCTCCTTCCCGTCAACCAACGGCCACGCGTCGTTCGCGAAGTCGACGAGAAACGTTTTGATCGCCTCTTTCGCAAGCTCCGCGCTGTCTTTGGCCAAGATCGCATTCTCCCGCGCCACGTCGCGCTGCTCCTTGACCGCCGCATAGCCGATGCCGAGGCCGACGACGCTCGTGAGGAGGAGCGCCGCGGCGGCGGCGACGGCGGTGCGGTGCCGCAGCCCCCAACGCCGCAGCCGGACGGAGAAGGGATCGGGATGGGCGCGGACCGGCTCGTCGGCCAGCCAGCGCTCGACCTCCATCGCCAGGTCGCGCGGCGACTGGTACCGATCCCCCTGGGCCTTGGCCATCGCCTTGAGGCAAATCGACTCTAGCGCCGGCGGAACGTCGACTCGCATCAGCCGCGGCCGGGGGAACATCCCCTTCTTGACGTCCTCGAGAATGAGGGGCGACCGCACATGGAACGGCGCCTCACCGGTGAGGAGGCAATAGAGTGTCGCCCCGAGGCCGTAGACATCGCTGCGGGCATCGATCAGGTCTTGCTTTCCATCCGCCTGCTCGGGGCTCGCATAGGCCGGCGTCCCCTTAAAC
>JBAWVV010000744.1:0-1862 GCA_037147115.1 Planctomycetia bacterium
CCCCGAGGATGAGCGCAACATACACCGGACTCACTTCGTCATCATCGTCAATGAACGCGACAAACGCCCCGCTCGCATGCTGCAGAAGCTGATTCCGCTTCGCCCCGATCGCTCGTTCGCCATTATCGGAGATCGCCACGATCTCAACCTCGCCTCCGGCCTCGTCGATCTGCCGCTCGAGCTCCGCGCGGAGTCGCGCATAGGATGCTGAACGCGAGACCAACGTCGGAATCAGGAGGCTCAGGATCATGAGACCTTCAACCCCGGAGGCAGAAACAGCAAGTCGGCGGCGCCGTCCGGCTTCAGTGATTCGATCAGCGGCCCCAGCTCTGCAATGGACTGGACGCGGGCGTTGGCGATGTCGAGAGTCAACTCGCGCGAGTCGATGAAGCGGTCGAAGTGCCGCGCAGCGATGGCGGTGAAAGTCGCGAGTTCTCCCTGGCGTTCGAGAGAGGCCGGTTCCACCTCCGCATAGAGTGGTGTCCCGCCCGCCCAGAGCACCGATCCTGACTCCATCAGATCCCCTTCGCAGCCCTGTGTGTCGGACCAGACGAAGGCGATTTCGGAAGGCTGAATTCCGTGCTCGCGCGCGATCTCGTCGAACGGTTGAGCCAGGACCTCCTCAAAGCCTTGTCTGGTACTCGTGCCGAAGCGGTCGATCAGATTGCATCCATGGTCCTCGGAGACCACCACCATGCGCACGCGGCCGGACTGCCGCATGATTGCCCTTGCGGCGATCGTGAAGCGGCCGCTCAAGCCGTTGCTCTCCACATTCAGCCGCAGAAAATGAAGATTCGAAGACGACGGCTCGATCGCGAGAATGCGGCAGGGAAGGGTGAGAGCCATGGGAATACAGGTGGTGCCGATATTCGCTCCGGCATCGACGACCACGTCGCGGCCTGGCCGCAGCAGCCCTTGCCGGAGAATCCACGCCGCCGCCGCATCCACTTGAGGCCCTTGAAAATGGCCATCTCGGAAGAGCCCCAACGTGACACCGGCGGACAGCGGCGCGGTCCAGTGCCGCCCCGCCGAACGAAAACTGACTTGCTCGACTTCCTCCAGCGCTAACGCCCGCCACAGCAGTTCCCGACGGCTCGCCGGACTCAACCACGCCACGAAACAATAAGCCAGGTCCCAACGAAAATACAGACTGATCGAAGTGAACAGGGCAACAAAGCAGCTCATGACTTTCGCTCCAGGAAACCGTGAACCTGTTCGACGATCTGTTTCTGAAATGTCTTAGGTGCGAACTGCTCGGCCCGCGTGGAGACCTGGGCCCGGAGTTCGTCCTGCAGGGCAGGGTTGCGCATCACGTTCAGGATCTTCGTGGCCGCGTCTTCGGGGGTATCGAAGCACAGTCGAGGATCGTGGCCCACGATCTCCACCTGTCCGCCACTGTCGTGAACGAAGGGCAGGGCACCCGAACTCGCGATCTCTGCCGGAGCCATGCCGAAATGCTCCTCGAACTTGGCGTGAATCCCATACCGGTTGCGACTGAGTAGTTCTCCCAGAGCTACCCGTGAAAGGTTCCAGTGCAAATGTACCCACCCGTTCGCCTCACGGACTTTGCGTTCGACAAGATGGACGATCTTCGCTTCCACCCACCGCGGATCCTGATGGCAGCACAAATGCAACTGCACGGCCGGCCACTGACGATGCACCCGAGCCATGGTGTCGATGATCCAGTCGAAGCGTTTGCCCCTTTCGAGTTGCCCGATACTCACGAAGCCGTCGGCCCGCGTCTCCCAGGCCGCCTCGGGAAACCGGCCGAGAGCCGGAGGATAGACCACCGTGCTTTCGATGTCGAGAAGTGCGGAGATGCGCCTCGCCGTCCAATGGGAGTTGGTGAGAGTGAGATTTCG
>JBAWVV010000745.1:0-1859 GCA_037147115.1 Planctomycetia bacterium
CGGAAAACGCAACCGCCGGGGACGGCGTCGCGGCCACGGGAGGCGTCGGTGCAGCCACGACGGCGGGCGCAGCAAGCGTGACGGCGGGCGACAGCGTCGCCGCAGGGACTGGTGCAGGCTGGGGCGTCGGCGAAGGATCGTTGTTGGCGATCATGACGGTGCCGCTCTGATCGGCGATTGTTGCCCGCGTCGGCGACGAGAGGTTGATCGAGAAAGTCTCGTTCGGCTCGTAGGTGCGGTCGCCCTTGATCGCGATCAGCACTTGCGTGGTGGTCGTTCCTGCGGCAAATGAGACACTACCGGCCTTTGCCACGAAGTCGCTTCCGGCCGTGGCGGTGCCGTTGGCCGTCGCGAATCGCAGGCTCACGATGCCGCTCGCGGGCTGCGAGAGCCGTAGGGTGATGGCCGCATTTGTCATGCCGGCGTCCCCTTCCGTGATCGTGACGTCATCGATCAAGATCGACGGCGGAGTGACGGCCATCATCGACCGCGACTCGAGTGTTTCCCCGGCCAGGCTGGCGAGCGTCGAACGTCCGCGGCGTGGGCGAGCTGTCCTCCGACGTCGGAACAGGTCGGCGATGGCGTGGGACGTGTGGGGAAAGAACCAGTTGCGCGGCGTCATGGGGGCACCTCGTGGAGAATTAAAGAAAGACGGTCCGGGAAGAGGAGGTGTGGGATGCGACCCGAGACGAAGCCGTCTCGCTGTTTCCCACACACTCACAAAACGATGCTGGCAGCAATCTGCATTGCGTCAGCGTTGGCCCGGCGGTCTGCCCCTGAACGACCGGCGTGGAGCTTGCGTGATGACCTCCCTGCTCCCTTTCTGATTCTTCCCGGACCACCTGCTCGAAGCAAGCGATTGGTGTACGGTTTTTTGGACAACGTCACACATCTGCTCCACGATTCAAAAAAGCGTTCGCACCATGTGTTTGTCGTGTCGTCTTGGTCGCGGATCCCTTGCACTGTTCATCCGCCGTTCACGAACGGTTCAGCGATCATTCACGCGACGACCTCACTGCGGGGCCTCATCTCCATGGGGCCATAGGCCCGTCTGCCACCGGGTGCACCTGCCAGGCATTGAGCAGTCAAACCGGCATTCTGGGGATTTCAGGACCAGGGATGTCCGTATCTGTCGCTACGGTCTGGCTGGCTCGGCTGGAGCCGGAGTCATGGACTTTCACACAGCCCAAACCAAGGAGTTCACTATGACGGGTACTCAGGGCTCTCCTCTCTCAGAGAACCATGGGCAGATGCTGCGGATGTTTCTCGCACTTCAAGAGGCCAAGGATACGATCCGGCAGTTCGAAGCCGGTGAAATCACTCGCCACTCCAGGCCTGATCAAATACGCCGAGAGCCTCAGGGGAGGCTTGGTGGTTCATCCCTCGCCTTCAAAGGGCAGGTATAAGTCGTCGATGCTGAATGCGATTAACCGAGCGATCTCCAGTTCGGTTGCAATCGAACTGGACTACACGACCCGCTCCAGCGAAGAGCCACGTGCGTATCTGATCCAGCCGGAGGCCCTGGTGGTCTACGAGGGAAGTATCTACATCGCGGGCTACCGGGCTGATATTCCGGACCAGACCGACCCTCGCAGCCGGGCCCTGCATTTTTTCAAGATGGATCGGGTCTCGCGGGCCAAGCCCACATCCCGCTGCTTCGACAAAAGGGAGGAAAGCGTTTCGTCGCTTCTCTCTGACAGCATCACGCTCTATCGCTCGATCGCCGCCCCTCGAAGATATCGCATAAGGGTCTCACCAGAGCGGGTGAAATGGGCCTGTGAGAAGCCGTTTCATCCGGGCCAGAAGGTGCGAGTTCAGGCAGACGGCAGCGCGATCCTGGACATTGAGCGGGCCTGGGA
>JBAWVV010000746.1:0-1844 GCA_037147115.1 Planctomycetia bacterium
GCACGCGCCGCGAGGTCGACGGCACGGCGGCGCACGTCGGGCTCGTCCTCGCCACCGTCGACGTCGAGGGGATCCGCCGGCGCCGGCTCAAGGTCTGGCTCGACTGTGGGCACGGCGCGGGCAGCCGCGTCGGCCTGCCGCTCTTGGAGGCCCTCGGATGTGAGGTCGTCGTCGCGGGGGGGACTCCCGACGGCCTCTTCGAGCACCGCCCCGAGCCGACCGCCGAGAACCTCGCCGACTGGCTGCCGCAGATCGGGGCCTGTGGTGCCGCGATCGGGTTCTTCCAGGATCCCGATGCCGACCGGCTCGCCATTGCCACCGCCGCCGGCCGGTACATCGGCGAGGAGTGCACGCTCGCCCTCGCCGTGGGGAATGTCCTCGCGCGAACGGCCGGGCCGGTGGTCGTCAATTGCTCGACCAGCGGCATGACCGGGGAGATTGCGGCCCGGCACGGCGTCCCCTGCCATGTCTCCGCTGTCGGCGAGGCGAATGTCGTCGATCGGATGCTCGCCGTGGGGGCCGTCATCGGTGGCGAGGGGAACGGCGGCGTCATCCATCCCCGCGTCGTTCTCGTCCGCGACAGCGCCGTCTCGATGGCCCTCGTCCTCGACTCGATGTGCCGCGGCGACGCCGTAACGCCGATCGACGTCCTCGCCAGCCGCCTCCCGACGCTCGTCATGGAGAAAGCGAAGATCGATCTTGCCCCGGAGACGAGCGGCCCCGCGCTCGCCGCGGCGATCGATCGTGTCGCCGCGGCCTTCCCGGAGGCGCGGGCCGACCGTCTCGACGGCCTGCGTCTGGATTGGCCGGGGGGCTGGCTCCTGGTGCGCGCAAGCAACACCGAACCGATCGTGCGGATCGTCGCCGAGGCGACGAGCTCAACGGCCGTCGCTGCGGCGATCGCGACAGCGCGCCGGGTGATCGCCGGCTCCCACGAACCTTTCCCCCGAGCATGATCGAAGGCGATGGGCGGCCGCGGTGTCGCACGGTGACCGGCCTCACTTCCGGACGAGCACCTGCGATCCCGGTCCGAGGATGTCGGCGATGTCGTCGAGATCGCGCAGCGACACGATCACGCTCGACGCCGAAGCGCTGTCGCTGACAAGACTCGGGTCCTCGACCCCTTCAATCGCCAGGCCCTCGCCGAGGATGATCGACTTCGGTCCGGCCGACGACGCGTAGGCCACCTGGGCGGCGATCCCGGCGGGCTCCGCGGCGGCGCCTGGCCGGCGGATGTCGATCACGCCGACCGACTGGCCGACGCGGTCATAGATCTGCCGACCGAGAACGACCGGAAAGCTACCGGCGTAGTTCCCCCCGACCTGGAGGCTCATCCGTCGGCGCGAGACGCTGATCACCGCATCGAACGGGCCACGCACCAGCTTGAGATGTTCCCCTTGGACCAGCTGCGACGGATCGGTGACGCCGTTGATTTTGGCGACGAGTTGCCACGGCACCTGAAGCGGGGCGGCGATCGAGGGGAGCGTGTCGCCCGGTGCGACGATATGGGGGGGGAGGAGCAGATCCTTCTGGGAGTAAATGACCGTGCCAGCGAGTTGCCCGAGGAGATCCTCGAGACGCTGGCTCTCCTCGAGGCCGAGGGAGGCGTCGTCATGCCACAGCGAGAGGACGGAGAGCGCTTCGGCGTACCGCCCGGCGGCGAGCATGTCGTGGGCGTCGGTCCAGGCCGACGTAAAGGCCGCCGAGGGAGCGCCACGGGCAGGTGGCGGGACAACCAGCGCCCCCGGTGCTGGGGGGAGCGACGACGGCGAAGGGGGGGCTGTGAAGGGGAGCACGCTGGCGGCCGCGGCCGCCGCGAGCGGCTCGATCGCCCCGGCGTGGGG
>JBAWVV010000747.1:0-1844 GCA_037147115.1 Planctomycetia bacterium
GGCCTAGCCAAGGTAATTGTCCTTAATATTCTTATCGTTCATGAACGACTTGCTGTTACCGAACTGGACGATCTCGCCTAACTCAATCAAGTAAGCATGGCTTGATATTTCGAGTGCGGCAACGGCGTTTTGCTCGACAAGAAGGATCGACATCCCCTCAGCAGCCATTTTCGCGATGGCCCTGAATATCTCCTCGACGATCTTGGGCGCGATCCCCAAGCATGGCTCATCCAACATGATTAGCGAAGGCTTCGACATCAGTCCACGGGCGATAGCCAGCATCTGCTGCTCGCCCCCGGACAGCGTCCCGACCCGCTGCCTGAAACGCTCGCTCAATCGTGGGAACATCTCGAAGATGTGCTGGAGGCTTTGATCATTCGTCTTCCGATCATGGATAAACCCACCTAGTTTCAGATTCTCCGCGACCGACATGTCCGGAAACAGCTCGCGGCGTTCTGGAACTAGAGCGAGACCAAGCCGCAATATTGCTGGCGGGGACAAATTCTCTATCGCCGTTCCGCGAAACCGAATGTTGCCGCGTTTTTTCTTGAGAAATCCGGCAATCGCCAGCAACGTCGTGCTCTTGCCTGCTCCGTTTGCGCCTAGCAGCGCAATCACGGAACGGTCTGGAATAACGATGCTGACCTTTTTGGTTACCGTGATGTCGCCGTAGCCGCAGGAGATGCCATCGACCTCAAGCATGGCCGCCAGCCCCCCCCAGATAGGCGGCGATGACGTCAGGATTGCTTCGAATCTCGCGCACTGATCCAGTTGCAACATGCCGGCCGAAGTTCAGGACGGTGACACGGTTCGAAATCGCCATCACGACCTTCATGACATGATCGACGAGAAGTATCGCCAAACCGAGCTCATCTCGCAGTTCCACAAGTATCTGGTTCAGCTCAATGATCTCGTGATGCCGGAGCCCTGCGGCAGGCTCATCGAGCAAGAGCAGCTTGGGGCGCGTTGCCAATGCCCGCACGATCTCGACGCGGCGACGCAATCCGAACGGTAGCGTGCCAGCCTTCTGCTCAGCAAACTTCTCAATCTTGAGCCTTTTCAGTAATTCGAACGCCTCATACCGCGCCGCTTTCTCATTCCGGCGCCACCGAGGCAGGTTCAGTAGCCGGCTCACGATTCCGTAGTGATATTCATGGTCCAGACCAACCATCACGTTCTCGATCACGCTGAAATCCGCGAACAGCTCGGTGTTCTGAAACGTCCTCGTCAACCCGCTGCGAGCGATCAGATGAGTCGGCCGGTTCGAGATTGACTCATTTTGGAAAAAACAATCACCTTCCGAGGGCCTGTAAAGTCCTGTCACGACGTTGATAATCGTGGACTTGCCGGCGCCGTTCGGACCGATGAGCGCATGAATTTCGCCGGCCTTCACGTCGAGCGAAACGTCATTCACTGCGACCAACCCATCAAAGCGGACAACAATGTTCCTCAACTCAAGCATTTTTATTTTTTCTTTCAAAACGCGACGATATCCATCTGGATATGCGGCCAGGAACAGAGAAGATCGACGCGAGCCCGTCCGGCATGATTACAATGAAGACGGTGACTAATAAAAACAGAATAAACGCCATGTAGGTCTCGAGCCCCGACAGAAATTCGGGGACAAACACAAAGATCGCGGCACCGATGATG
Source organism: Planctomycetia bacterium (assembly GCA_037147115.1). GTDB lineage: Bacteria > Planctomycetota > Planctomycetia > Pirellulales > UBA1268 > QWOP01. The sequence goes on from JBAWVV010000747.1 coordinate 1,654, forward strand.
GCGCCATGCACACTCCTCATCCCTCCGACGACCATAATGGCGATGTAGAAAACCGAGGAAACGATTGTGAACTGGTGCGGGTCAAGATAGGTCACCTGGAGCATCTGAAAACTTCCAGCAAAGCCACCTGCCACCGCGCTTGTCGCAAGCGCCATGGTGCGAAGAGAACGGCGGTCTACCCCGAGAGATAC
>JBAWVV010000748.1:0-1841 GCA_037147115.1 Planctomycetia bacterium
GTAACTCCCGTCATCGAGACCCATCCAGATGCCCGGAGTGTGCGAACGCCTTCCAGCGTTAAGGCCAGAGCGAGGATCGGTTGGGAGCCGAAGATCACTTTCTCGGAAGGGGTGAGGGACGTGGTGGCAGCGCTCGAGAAGGAGGCCCCATGACGAATCCCGGGAGCCCATGGCCAGATGCTGCGGTTCTGCTCGGCGGCGACACGTCGCGGTTGCCGCGTGACGAGCGCAGCCCTGCTGCCCGCATGATCCAGTTGAGACTGTGGCAGCATCTCGTCAACGAGTTGCTCAAGCAAAAAGCTTTCAAAGTGCCGGTGCATCTCGCCTTCGGGGCCGAGGCGGTCGTCACGGCCGTCGACGAATCGATGGCCGTCGACGACCAGCTTGTTCTCACGCACCGCAACGCCGCCTACAACATGGCGAGAGCGGATTCGTTGGAAGGGCTGCTCGCCGAATACCGCTCGCTTCCCACCGGCGCCTGTGCCGGCGTGCTCGGCTCGATGAATCTCGCAGTTCCTACTGCCGGTATCGCGTACGCTTCCAGCATCCTCGGCAACAACTTCTCCGTGGCCTGTGGCCTCGCATTCGCGAAGGTCCTCAAAGATGAGGCTGGCGCGGTCTGGGTCGTGACCGGGGACGGCGCGGCGGAGGAGGGGGGCTTCTACGAGGCGCTCGTGTTCGCCAGATCGCATGGCCTCCGAGTTGTGTTCTTGATCGACAACAACGATCATTCGATGGTGTCGTCGATTCGCGAGCGGCGTTGTGAGATCCGTTTCGATCGGATGTGCGAGGCCGTCAACGTACCCTACCGGGCCTTCGACTCGAACGACGTCATCACGTATGTGGCGGGCCTACGCGGGGTGCGGCGCGAACTCAATGAAGCGGGCGGTCCGGTGTGTGTCGAGTTTCGCACCGCCCTGCTCAATCAGCATGCCGGGCCGACGCCCGGCTGGCCGACCGACCCGCTTTCCATCTCGCTGGCCGCTGGGTTGCTGGTCGGTTCGGCGCCCCGGGATCCGGTCGCCGTACTCCAGGCCACGATCGGCGCCGAGTCGTTCGGGCGAATTGAGTCGATGCTCGCCGCCCGAACTGTCGCCAGGGTTTCAAACGAGGCGAACCATGGGTAAATACCTGTCGTCGGTCAACGAGATCATCGCCCGCGAGGTGAATCGGCTGGAGTGCGCCTTGGTTTACGGTGAGAACATCGACCGCGGCTCCTACCTGTCGGGACTGAGCAAGAACCTCACGGCCGGTTCGCGGCGCCGCATCCTCAATGTGGGGAATTGCGAATACACGCATTGCGGCGTGGGGTTCGGTGTGATGTTGGCTGGCGCGAATGCGGTTCTCTTCGTCAAGCAACTCGATTTCATGCTCCTCGGCATGGATCACTTCGTGTCGACGTACGGTCTCCTGCGAGCAGGCCAGGGACTCGATCGCCTCGGCAGTTTCACCATCGTCGTGGCCGTCTACGATCAGGGGCATCAGGGGCCCCAATCGAGCTTCAACGATGTGGCTTCGATGTGCTCGATGGCACGGGTGTCGGGATTCACGGTGACGAACCTTGCCGATGCGACCGCCGTGGCGGAGCAGGAGATCCACCGCCCCGGTTTCAGGATCATCGCACTGACCCAGAAGAGTGCCGGCGAGGATGTCTTCGCACCGCAGGGTGTCGTGCACTCCGGCGACTGTGCCGCCTTCCGCTACTTCGTGGGCTCCGACCTCACGATCGTCTGCGCTAACTTTAGCCTCCGAAACGGGCTGGCCCTCCGCGCCGAACTCGCCGCTCGGGGGATCTCTTCGAGCGTGTTCAGTGTCAACCCCGTGATTGACCCCGATTGGAG
>JBAWVV010000749.1:0-1838 GCA_037147115.1 Planctomycetia bacterium
TCGGCTGCCCCGGCGATCGGCACGTACTCGACATGGACCAGGTGCCCTCGCCGCCAGTCGAGGTCGCTCCCCAAATCCTGCCGCACCCACTTCCACTCCCCCTGGGTGTCGACCGTCTGAAGGGTGGAGCCGTAGAGCGGCCCGACAAGGAGGACGTGGCTATCGACGCAGGTGAAGATCTGGAGATGCCCCCGGACCCGGTGCCAGACGGTGCCCCCTTCGATCCGCACCTTCGGGGTTCGGAGGACACGCCCGGCCCGATCAACGCCGCCGAGGGCCCCGGCTTCCCGCTCGCCGCTGGACTGCAGCCCGGCCCACAGGCTGTCGAAGTGGGCGGAGGAGGTCGGCTCGAGGCGGAGGCGGTCCGGTTGCCCCTCCGCGCCGGCCTCCACCCGCGCCTGCCCGGCCGGCCGGGGCCGCAGCCCCCAGGCGAAGCCGTCGCCGATCAGTGGCGTCGCCCCCTCCGCCCGGGAGTAGTCGGCGATCACGATCTCGCCGCCGGCCCCCTCTCCCTCCTGCTTCAGGCCCAGGAGCGCCTCGCGGGGAGGGAGCACAGCGGCCACGCGCGCGGTAAGAGCGGCTGGGTCAGCGACCGTCTCCCCGGCGAGCACGACCGCAGCGGCGCGGCCGAGCCGGAGCCGCGCCTCGGTATCGTGGGTGTCGAGGCGTCTGGCGACTTCGCGGTTGGCGGCCATCGATTCAAACGGCACCTGCCGGTAGCTGCTCGAGGCGAGCGTGCCGGCGATGGCGTAGTAATCCTCATTGGAAATGGCGTCGAACTTGTGGTCGTGGCAGCGGGCGCATCCCAGCGCCATGCCGAGGAACGCCTTCCCGAAGGTATCGACCCGGTTGTCGGTGCGGTCGGCCGCATCCTGGGCAATGTCGACCGGCGAATGGATCTCCTCGCCGAGATACCAAAAACCGGTGCCGATCACCGACAGGTCGGCGCCGGCGGCGTTCAGCCGGGGGGAGTCGAGAAGGTCTCCTGCGATCTGCTCGCGGACGAACTGGTCGTAGGGGAGATCAGCGTTGAGGCTGTCGATCACCCAATCGCGGTACCGCCAGGCGTTGGGGATGGGGAAGTCGAACTCGTGGCCCCGGGTCTCGCCGTAGCGGACGACGTCGAGCCAGTGGCGGGCAAACCGCTCGCCGAAATGGGGAGACGCGAGGAGGCCGTCGACGAACTTCTCGAACGCGAGCGGATCGGGATCGGCAACGACGCGGACGACCTCGGCCGGATCGGCCGGAAGACCGGTGATCAGCTCGGCGGCCCGGCGGATGAGTTGCGGCCGCGAAGCCTCCGCCGCCGGAGCGAGCCCGGCGGCCTCCAGCCGCGCCAGCACAAAGCGGTCGATGTCGCTGCGGCACCAGCCGACGGCCGCGACCGGGGGAACCGGCACGCTCTGCGGCGGCTGCCAGCACCAGTGATCGGCTTTGCGGGCAGCGATGTCGAAGCCCGTCGCACCGGCCTCCACCGCGCCCTCGACGGGCCAAGGGAGGCCGCGGCGAACCCATTCTTCGAGCGTGGCGATCGCCTCGGGCGGCAGCCGGCCATCTGGCGGCATCTGGAGCTTGCCGTCATAGCGGACGACCTCGACGAGCAGACTCTGCTCCGGCTTTCCAGGCGTGGCCAGCCCCTCGTGGCCGAGGGTTTCAGCACGGGTGTCGAAGGAGAGATTCCCCTCCGGTTCACCGGCCGCGCGGGAGTGGCAGGCCGAGCAATGCTCGAGGAGCAGCGGCCGGACCCGCGATTCGAAGAACTCGGCATCCGCGGCCGAAGGTGCCGCGGACAGTTCGGCGGCGGCCCCTGTCAGGCCGACGACGGCCGCCGCAAGCGC
>JBAWVV010000750.1:0-1837 GCA_037147115.1 Planctomycetia bacterium
GGGCCGGATCGGGCCTCCGCCACCATGAAAAGAAACCGGGCCGGAGCACCTTGCGGTGCGACTTCGGCACGCTCGTTGGATGAATCGGGATTTATCTGGACGAATCGGCGCCGCGCCTCAAGCCGGACGAGGCGATGCTCGCCAACAGTCAGCCACCCCGCCGCGCAGACGCGGCCGCCGAGGGTGTTCACGGGCGACTCAACCGCCGGACTGCCGCAGTGCTCGCCCGCTGCCGCTACGACGGCAGCCGGATGACGATCTTCACCCAGCCTCACTGGGGCGGGCCACGATCTTCAGGCAAAAAAAACCGGGCCTGGGCACCTTGCGATGCCAGGCCCGGCCGTGAATCAGTGCTCAACACATCTAACCGATCAAGCCACGAGCGTGGCACGCCGCCGCCGCTGCTCGATCACCGCAAGCACGCCAGCGACGAGCAAGAAGGCGCTTCCGCCCGTGGCGGGGTCGATCTCGGGAACGGGGGCCCGAATCGAGGAGCGGATGGATGATCTTCCAGTCGGCCGAATCCCAGCCGACGAGAACGAGCTTCTGGAGACGCTTCTCCATCGATCAGGCCGTCACGGCGGCTGACTCGGCTGCCACCGCCGCCCGCTTCCGCCGCCGCTGCTCCAGCATCGCCACCGAGCCCATCACGAGCGACATCGTGCTCGCGAGGCCGCTGGGATCGATCTCGGGAACAGCAGCCCCGCCGGGGGTCATGATCCCAACGCCCGCGACCGACTCGTAGGCAGCGCTGAAAATCTGGAACTGATTCGTGGTGCTGTTCCAGGTCGTTTCGATGTAGCCATATCGGCCAAACTTGTCCTTGAAGCCGAGGAAGCTGTTCGGACCAAAGTCAGGGGAAACTAAGCCATCAACTGTGAAAACGCTGCGGTAGAATCTGCTGGAGAAGGCTCCTCCCCCCGCGGTCGCGTCGATCAGGGTGCCGGCAGCAAAGTTAACGGGGGTGGCATTGGCACCTCCCGAGGCAAAGTTAAGGGCCGGATATTGGAGCGACAGTCCTCTCGAATGTCGGCTTCCGAAGTCGTTGAGGAGGTAAAGGTCTCCGGCGCCGGTGGTCGGAAAGTTCCTGTTGCGTGTGAAGGACCCCGCGGCCACGCCGCCGTTGATGCCACTGAACGACGAAACGTTGATCGACACGGGCGTTGCCTCGGCGGAGGTCGCCAGGGCTCCGCTGCCAACGCCGATCGCCAGATACGCCCCGAGTCGCGAAAGGGGAAGCTTGGCGGCTTCCGTCGCTGCGGAACCCGAGCCAGACTTGGTGTCCAGAACCATTGAATTAACTCCCTTGAGTTGTTGATCGGTGAGCCGAAAGGGAACGTCCGAAACGAAACCAAAAAACTGCTGTTGACGCTTTCTACACCCCTCGCGCAGCCATTCAAGTCCCTCGCCCGACAAAGTGACGAATCGGGATATTTCTGGATGAATCGGCGTGCCGTCGCGTGACGCCCCGATCACTCCTTGGACGAATCGGGATATTTCTGGACGAATCGGCGCGGCGGGAAGGTGCAAGGACGTCGCGGGCGTCGCGATGAGAGAGCGACCACCGGCGACCTGCACCGCGGAGGGCCGATGCTTCGCTGGGCTGGGCTTCGCTGGGCCGCCGTCGCAGCAGGGCAGTCAGGATGGCCCTTGCAACGCCGCCGGAGTCTTCGCGCCCCGTTTCACCGTCAGTCCCGAATCAAACCCGTGATCCGGTGCTGCCGCCCTTTTCCCCCGCGGTTTAACCATAAAAGAGACCGGGCCGGAGCACCTTGCGATGCCCGGCCCGGCTTGTGAACCAGCATTTGACGAGCATCCCGCCCAGGCCGTTGCCGAT
>JBAWVV010000751.1:0-1828 GCA_037147115.1 Planctomycetia bacterium
GGCAGCCCACCCCGATGGAAGCCTCGTTCAAGGAGATGGCCGCGTCGCTCTCAGACTAGAGGTGACATGAGCACGGACCCCGACCCCGAGACCCTTGACTGGCGTTCGGTATGCCCGATCAGTTCCGGGCTCGACATCCTCGGGGACAAATGGTCCCTGCTCATCGTCCGAGACCTGATCTCCCACGGCACCCGCACCTACTCCGAGTTCCTCGAGTCGCCCGAGCACGTCTCAACCAACATCCTCGCGGCCAGGCTCAAGCTCCTCACCTCGGTCGGGATCATCGAGCGCACCAACCCCAACGCGGCAGCGCGCAACAACGCCTACCGACTGACCCAGAGCGGCAAGGAACTGCGGCCGGTTCTCGAAGCCCTCGGCAAGTGGTCGCAGGTCCACCTCAAGACCTTCCACACCGACATCGTGGACATCATCTGAGGCACCCAGAGTCAGACGCCGAGGCCGCGAGCGCTGCGTCGGAATCACGCGGCCGATAAGTGCCGATGACGCTCGGCTCGCAGTCCCCGCCAACGGCTTCATCCGTGCGCACCAGGCGCCTGAAGCTGTTCTGGCTATCGCGGCGGCGCCGACGCTACGGGCTGACAAGTTGCGCGACGGTCAAGCCCAGGGCACTGGCGTACTTGTGGAGAGACAAGTAGGTGGCGTTTCGCTCGCCTCGTTCAACTGAGCCGATGTACGTCCGGTGCAGGCCGCAGGCGTGGGCCAAAGCTTCTTGTGACAGTCCTGCGCTCTCGCGCTGGAGGCGGAGGCGAGCCCCGAGCTCTCGTAGGAGGGCCACGTCAGCTGGTGACGCTGACCGGATAACGGGCACGCCGTCATCTTGATCAGGTGATGCCTATGAGTCGACAGACTATAAGTAGCATTGCACCATGTGCTGGGTCCAGACGCTCCGCGAAATGGACGAGGCCGCGCTGGCCGCGCTAGGAGCTTGGCAGCCCTCGAACGAGTCCGTTGAGGCAGTCCGAGCGATCGTCAGGGACGCGAATCTCGCCGGCTCCGTCGCTGGGCCCGAATGGTCGACATCCTCGTGTCGAGGGCTCTGCGTGGACCGACCGCCCGACGAGCGCGCTGGATGCCGTGAAGATGCTTGCGGGCTTGAGCAGCGGCAGAAGTCCGGTCCGTCGTAGCTGGACCAGCCAGCAATGACCGTGCGCGCTCACCTCGGAGTCCACAGACTCGCGCGGCGAGCTGGAGGTGTCGGACCTGCTCGGTACCGTGGTGGGCGTGAGAGCGAGTCAATACCGGCAGCAGGCCGACGCGGTCAAGGCGTTCATCGAGTCGTTCGGTCGGTTGGCCGCGTGCGTCGAACCAGTCGCCGATGGGTGGAGCGAGCGTTTTGCCCCCCGCCTGGGCATGGAGGCTCGCGCTACGGAACTGTGGAGTGACGTCGTCCTCAAGGCTGGCAAGGCTGCTGAGCCCTTGCAGCGATCAGGGGGTCTCATCGCATTCAAGCCAGGCGGGGCCATGCGCACGATCGAAGTCAACCCTGCCCTGGTCTGGTCCACCATCTTCGATCCAATGCCGATGGTGACTCCGAACCTGGTGCTTACGACCGCTGGTCAATCTCTGGGCGTAATCGAAGGCCGATACGAGATCGCGGTCGAGCGCGGCCTGGCCGGATTTCTAGGCAGGTTCGTCGGCTTCCCGACGCGAGTTCGCGAGGCGGCCGGCCTGCAAAGGGGGACGGTTGGCGGTGGCGCGCTCATGACAGTCGTCGCGACGTTCCAGATCCTGCTCGTGACGGTCGTCGGCGGCGCCTTGGTATCCCCGTAGGACTTGTGCAGTCCACGCACCTTCACGGCTAGAGCGG
>JBAWVV010000752.1:0-1819 GCA_037147115.1 Planctomycetia bacterium
CAGCACTACGTGCCGAGGAGGACGCCGAGCGCGAGGCTGATCGCCTCTACTGGGCGCCGCTTCGGCGGGAGCTCGAACAGATCCGCCTCGCCCGTCGTGCCCCCGGCTGACCGGCCGTCACCACGGCTCTTCCATGAGGCCCACGATCTGCTGGGCCATCAAGCGGGAACTGTTCCAAAAACTTTCTTTCGATGCCATGTCGGCCAGTTTCTTGACAAGACAAGAGGCGGGGGGGTGCGTTTCTTAAGGGGTGATTCACGGCGCCCGATGGCCCCGTGCCCCTTCGGCAGCAACTCGGGAGGGACCAGCGACGATCCGTCGAAAACGAGAAGGTAGGCCCAGTGCGTGGTCGTCGGCCCGACGGGCTGCATCGCTTCCTGGGGCCTTCGAACGGCTTGAGGCCAGGTTCGCCATGGATGGCGGCGGAATGTTTCAGGCGATACCGCTGGCGCCATTACTCCCCGTGGGCGGTGCCGGAGACCATCTCGCTCCAGCCGGACCGTCGTCGCCGATGCCCTCTCCTTCGGCTTTCTCCGGGCCATCGGCTGCTCTTGGAGACGCCGACGCCGCTTCTCCGCAAAAGAGCAACGTTGGCACCGTCCCGCCAGCGCCGGCAGACGGCAACCAATCATCCGCTAAGACAGCCGACGAAACCGCCCCAGATACCGCAGGCGGTCGACCGGTGGCGCCGGTGATACCGAAGGGATGGGACGGCACAACGCCCCCAATGCCGGGATGGAGATGGAAAGGCTCGGGACCGGTCGGCAGCAACGAAGGCGCATGGGTTCCACCGGAAGGATCGCCACGAGAAACAATCCACCCCGACACTACGCCGCACGATATCGGTGACCATGTCGATTGGCTCGACATCTACAACAACAAGTGGAAATGGGTCGAAGAGACAGGAAAATGGCATCCGGCCGAAGGGAACAAGGACAACAGGCCGCAGCCAATCTTCCCTGAAGGCACCTTGGTACCACCGAAGGGCGGCCCGAACCAAATCCCGGGCAACGACCCCGGGGGAACCACCGCTCCGACCCAGCCGATCCCGTTTTTTCCGTTCTGGCCTTGGCCCGCCACGCCCGCAGCACCAAAACCGGTCCCAACTCCAAGCCCCTTTCCGGTGCCCGCTTTCGGATTACCCGTTTTGATCATCCCGATCTGGCCGAAACCAGACACTCTTCGTGATTACGCTGGCCCGCCATTGGCGTGAACGAACAGGCTCCGGAGGGAACGCATGCTCACTGACATCACCGGAAACAAATCGGTCGCCGAACAGTTCCTCGTCCGGAGCCTGGAGATCTGCGCGCACGATCATGATCTTTCATCGCGGATCCTCGACGTCGTCCGGAAGCGTTCCGGGAGGGTACAGGTCATGTTCGAGGCGTGGTTCGATCCCAACTCGGCCGATCGATTCGACGCCTTTCCAGCAGAACCCCCGGGCACGGTCCGAAGCAGCGACGACAACCCCTATGACGAAATGGGGCGATTCGTCGTTGACTATCATCGCCACGCGGCGGCGGCCCTGACGGTCGCCGAGGATTGGGCTGCGGATTCAAAGACGCCTCTGCCCAGGTTTCCTGAACTTTCCGCCAAGGATCGTGCTCAGTACTCCCTTCCGGCTGAGGATCGAGTGCTTTATTACGGCCGCCGCGACTTCTACAACTGCGTCTCCGGCCGCGACGTCCTGCTGGATGACGCCGAGTTCCTCGTCCGGCCCGGCGCAAAGTGGCAAACACACATCTGCAGCACCTGCTCTGCGGTGCCCAAGTGGGGTTCCAGCGTCGACGGTGCATTCGTCGATGGCCTCGTGGCGAAT
>JBAWVV010000753.1:0-1818 GCA_037147115.1 Planctomycetia bacterium
AACCGGGTGTATTCCAGGAGCACGCGATCAGGACCGAGCGGGAGTTCGTAGAGAAACTCGAAACCCGCGGCTTGGTCGAGCGGGACATCCATGACCGTCGGTTCCGCTGCCGGCCAGAGCCGAGCAGTCTGATACTCATGCCCGATGAAGGATTGATAGCCGGCTCCGCCGGGCGACCCTCCCTCCGCCCGCCCGCGACAGTCGAGGACAGCGCGGCAGGAAACGTCGGTGGTCCCGCCGAGTCTGACCGCGGTCATCGAGAGGATCTCGCACGATTCCCCTGTGCGAACGACGAACCGGCCAGGGCGAGTTGGGCCCCTCGCTTCGCCTGAGAGCGACAGCGTCGCCTCGCGGAGACGGTCGGACGTCATCGTTCCGTAGGCGATGTCAACCCGCCGCAACAGCGTCGGAAACCGGACGCGATAGCCGGGCCAACGGTGGCTCACCAGCGGGTCGAACCAGCATCTCGCCTGCTCGGCGATGTCTGTTTCGTGAAACGACCAGGTGTGATTGCCGCACAGTTCGTCGGCCCGTTCCAGGAGCAGGACAGTCGCCTCTGGCCTGTGCCAGGCCAACGCATGAGCCAAAAGACAGCCTTGAAGACCGCCGCCCACTACGCAATAGTCGAACTCCGGGGCCGCTGTCATACGGGGCTCCCCACGGTCATGCGGGGCTTTACGTGCAGCGACTGCGTCCGCCGCCGGGCCGACGCCTCGCACAGCGGGGCGAGACCGTGGAGGAGCAGATGCGGCACGGCAACAGCACTCAAGCCGACAAAGGTCGCCCGGATGAGCGTGCCATTCCAGCCCGCTCCGCCGAGCATGAGCCCCGCCGCCAGCCCGATCAGAGCGATCGCCCCCACGGTCAACGGGGCGAGGCTTCGGGCTAATTTTGGCCAGCTCTCGCCAAGCTCCCGACGGAGTCGCTTGAGGCCACGCGCTGAATGCCAGCCACAGAAATAAATTGGGAAGCTCACCAGTGGGCTCGCGACGGCGAAGAGCACCACCAGCGACAGAACCAGCGCGTTGTCGGCGAGCAAGACCCGCCGACTCCTCCCGGAGCGAGCGCTCGCCGCCGCACCCTGAAGCATCCAGGCGGCCGCCGCGAGCGGCAGCATGATCCACGAGCACGTTGTGAGCAGGCTGACGGCCTGCTCGATGGCTGGGCTCGAGCCCCCCGGCGCCGCGAGGCCGAGGATCGAGGCAACCTCCCGGGCGTGAAACACCAGGGGCATCCAGATGACGAGCCCTCCGCGGGCGAATCGGAACACCGGCCGCAGGCCCCGCGGACCGACCGGAAACCGCGGCTCTTCCTGGCCGAAGTGCCAGGCTGAAGCGAGAAAAAATCCCACGACTGTAGCGGCTGGGGCCACAAACCAGCCACACACGACCGCCATCGCAACGACCAAGTACCCAGTCAAAAACACCAGCAGCCACGCCATACCGAAGACCGGTTCGAGCCGCGGCCGAGCAAAGCGATGGTCGGCCGCGCCGTGCGGTAAGCCGATCAACGCGATGAGAACTGCCAAAACACCGACGGTGATACCGGTCATGGCTTGAGAAAAAAGGCACGCGGCCCCGATCATGGCCCAACAGAGCACGATTATCGAGGCCGCGTGCATGGAGACAATCTTCTTCCGCAGAGGATCCTGACGCTCAGGCGGTGGCTTACGCTCAGGCCGAAGCAGTCTTCGAGCTCTTGGACTTAGCGATGAGGTAGATCAGCACGCCGAAGCCTGCCTTGGCCGTCATGTCGGCAATCGCATAGCCAATCTGCAGCCCGACGATGCCTTGGGCACCCACGACGCCACTGGCGGCA
>JBAWVV010000754.1:0-1817 GCA_037147115.1 Planctomycetia bacterium
GCTGGTGCTCCTCACGAATCTGGGGGGGCCGGCGCTGTGGGACGAGGACGAACCAAAGAACGCCGCCTGCTCGCTGGCCATGCTCGAGCGGGGGGATTGGGTCGTTCCGACCTTCAATGGCCGCCTCCGGGTTGAGAAACCGGCCCTCGTCAATTGGCTCCACCTGGCCGGCTTTGCCCTGGCCGGGCGCACCGAGACCGGGGCCCGCCTCGGCTCGGCCATCCTCACGACCATTACCTGCCTGGTCGTTTGCCAAATCGCCCGGCACGGCTGCGGCGCCCCGGCGGGCCTCGTCGCCGGGCTCGCCATGGCCACGTGCGTCTGGACGGCGGTGGGGGGGCGGTCCGCAACCCCCGACGCCCCCCTCGTCTTCTTCACGACGCTCAGCCTGTGGTGCTTTGTCATGGGACACCGTCGGGCGGGAGGGCTTCTCGGCCCGGGCTGGAGGTCGTGGCGGGGCGCCTGCGCCTGTGGCGGCGCCCTCGGGTGTGCCGTGCTTGCCAAAGGGCCGCTGGGCCTGATCATGCCGCTTTTGGCCTTCACGATCTTCGCGCTCTGGCAGGCCTGGGATGACCAGGCTTCCCCCATCCCCCGGATCCCCCGACTGTGGCGGGCCGTTGTGGGCCTCCGCCTCCCGTTGATCGCGGGAACGGCGACGGCCGTCGCCCTCCCCTGGTACGTCGCGGTCACGATCCGCACCGGCGGCGCGTGGCTCGAGGGGTTCCTTCTCGTTCACAACGTCGGTCGATTCCAGGCACCGATGGAAGGGCACGACGGATCGGCCTTCGTCTACTACCCGGCCGTCCTCGCGATCGGCTTCTTTCCGTGGTCGATCGTGCTCGCCGCTGCGATTGTCCACGCCGCCGTGATCGTCGGCACCGCCCCGACGTCGTCCCCCGGGCCGGACGCCACCCCGCGGCGGGATGCGATCCGACTGATGATTTGCTGGCTGGCGACCTGGGTGATTGCCTTCTCGTCGGCGGGCACAAAACTCCCCGGCTACATCTGGCCCGCCTACCCGGCGCTGGCGGTGATCACCGGTGACCTTCTCGCCTCGTGGGCGGCCGGCGAAGCGATCTGCACCCGGTGGTGCCGGCTCCCCGACCGAGCCCTCGAGGGGGTGATGCGGCTGGCTTGGTCGATCCTGTTCCTCGCCGGACTCGGGATCGGGATCGCCCTGATGCTCGCCGCCAGCACGGGGATCCCGGCGCTTGCCATCCTCGCCCCGATCGGTCTGATCCCGATGGCGGCGGCCGCTGCGGCCTGGATCCTCCAATCACAGGGACGGCGGCAGGCGTCCCTCGGCGCCCTGGCGGTCAGCGCCTGCCTCGTGGTCACGCTCCTGGCGGCGGTGGGAAGCGATGTCGTCGGCGGGGCCCGCGCGGCCCGACGCCTCGTCGACTCCCTCGGCGCGCGGCCCGCCGCGGGCGCGTGGGCCGGCTTCGGGAGCGTTCCGCCGAGCGTCGTCTTCTACGCCGCCGACACGATCCCCCAACTCCATTCCACCGAAGCCGTCAGCGATCATCTCGGGGCACGCCCTGACGCCCACCTCCTCGTCGACGCCCGCTTCGAGATGAATCTTCCTTCCCCGCTTCCCCCCGGCTACGGCGTGATCGCCCGGGAGCAGCCGCTCTTCGGCCCCGGCCTCCTCGTCATCGGCCCTGCCTCCGGCGGCGAGAAGACGTTCCCCGACTTCATCCCCGACGGAAACGGCCAGCTCCAGGCCGCGCCCGGTCGCTACCTGCTCATCCAGCAGAAGGGCATCATCCTCTTCCCGACCCTCGGCATCGGGTACGAGGTCACGGACAACCTCCGCA
>JBAWVV010000755.1:0-1813 GCA_037147115.1 Planctomycetia bacterium
GTCATGAGCCCTGCCGCGCCGGTGAAGATTCTCGTTCTCTACGACTCCTTCACCGGCAACGTCGAGCAGATGGCTAGGCTCGTTGCCGACGGGGCCCGCGAAATGGCGGGCGTCGAGGTGCGCCTCCGGAAGGTCGACGGGACGGGCGAGCTGCGCGCGGCCCCGGAGGATGTTCTCTGGGCCGACGGCGTCGCGGTCGGCAGCCCGACAAACATGGGGCTGCTCTCCTGGAAGATGAAGCGCTTCTGGGACGACGACATGCGCCCCCACTGGATGAAGATCGACGGCAAGATCGGCTGCGCCTTCAGCTCCGCCGGGGGCTGGGGAGGCGGCATGGAGCTCGCCTGCCAGAGTGTTTTGACGCTCCTTATGAACTTCGGTTTCCTCGTCTTCGGCGTCACCGACTACGCCTCCCGGGATCTGACGCTCCACTACGGCGCGGTCTCGGCCAAGGCCCCGGCCGACGAGGCGGCCAAGGAGGCCTGTCGCCTTCTCGGTCACAGGCTCGCCGCCTGGACGGCCGTCTGCGTTCACGGTGTCGCCAGCGCTCATCCCGGGCTCACGCTCGCGGAGCGTCGGCCGCCACACGCTTGAATCGGGAGGCGCCGCGGACCGGCGCCGAACACTGCTTTCCGCCCAGGCCGAAGCCCGCCGGCTTGGCCCGGGAAAGCTTCAGGGCTTCGCCTCGAGGAACTTGAACGCCTCTCCGGAAATGAGCCCCTCCGACGCATCGCCGTTGTAGGTCTCACCGCTCTTCAGCGGCAGCCGCTTCACGGCCGCGCCAGCCGTGAAGTCGATCTTCTCCAGCGGAATCCAAAACACCGTCGGGCTGGTCGCCGAGTCGAAGTACAGGACACGATTCTGCTGATCGTGCACCGTTCGCCAGATCGTGCTGGCGATGTTCGGCTTGCCGGGGGTCGAGATCCCGAGTGGCGCTGACGCGTTGCGGACCACGCTGAAGATCGCCGCGATGGCGCGGGGGCCGGTGGAATCGTCGGGGATGGCACCGACGTAGTAGCTCGCCCGCACGAATCGGTCGCTCGCTCGAACCGTACCGGGGAGCATCACATCCCCGCCGATGCCCTTCCAGTAGGCGTTGAGGGCGAGCTGCTGATCAAACGGGGGGGAATTGGTCATCACGGTGTAGTCGCGGCTGTGATGGATTGCGAGCTTGCCGGCGACATATTCGATGATCGCCGAGTCGCCAGACGGATCGGAGATGGCGAGGTGGCCGACGCCGGGCTCGCCGTTGGGGAGGATCGGAGCGCGGACCGTGAACGGCTCCTTCTCGAGCCCCTCCACCGCCTCGGCGACCGTGGCATACGAATCGAGCACATACTGCGCCCAGCCGCCGATCGAGAGATTCGGCCGACCGGCCACCGGCTTCCCGTAGTCGCTCTCGGCCAGATAAAGGATGTTGGCAACGAGCCCCTTCTCGTTCATGCCGTCGACGGTGGCGACGCCGTAGAAGCTCACCCCCACCGAGCCGTATTTGCTCGTCCACGCGAGGCTCTCAGGCCCGGCATTCCCTTGCCGCTTCATCCCCCGCGGGAAGCACCAGATCTCCGAGGAGGGATCCTCCATCCAATCCATCGACCGGCCAACGATCACGCGCCCGTCGGCGAAGCGATGGAGGCAGCGGGTGCAGGCCGAGGCCGCCCCACCGACCAGCGCGATGGCCACAAGAGCCACAAGGACCGAGCGGCACAAACGTAAACCTGACATGACTGGGGCACCTCGAGAAGGGAATCAAGCTCACCGAGCAAGCCTCGGTGCGAACTGTTCGATGCTTTTGATTCTCTCACCGGCCGTC
>JBAWVV010000756.1:0-1812 GCA_037147115.1 Planctomycetia bacterium
TCCGCACCGGCGACCAGTTTCAAAACCGCATCGGCAAACTCTTCCGCACCTTCGGCCTGACCGGCTCACAGCACAACGTGTTGCGGATCCTCCGGGGCGAAGGCCGCCCGATGCCGTGCCGGGAGATCAAGGCGCGGATGATCCAGGTCGTCCCCGCGATGACCGGCCTCCTCGACCGACTTGAAAAGGACGGATTCGTCACCCGCACCCGCTGCGAGCAGGACGGCAGGGTCGTCCATGTCGACCTGACGTCCAAGGCGCGGGCGACCCTCGGCCAGATCGACGCCCCGCTGACGGAACTCTATCGCGAATGCCTCGGGCACCTGAGCCCGGCAGAACTCGAGCAGCTCTCGATGCTCCTCGAGAAGGCGCGTCTGAGCCTGCGGCTGTAGGCTTGCTTGCGGCTGAGCGGCCCTCGGGAGCAGCGTTGCAGCCTGCAAAACCTCTCCAGCCGGAAGGGGCCCCAAGCCGATAGGTGATATATCAACTATCGATTTCCTTCGCCCGACGTCCCGCACCTCAGGATGACCCATGGCTGCTGAAAAAGTGCTCGTTCTCAATGCCACCGGCAAGGTGGGACGGAATGTCTGCCGAGCGCTGGTGGAGGCGGGATTCGAGGTCTATGGCACCACTCGATCGGCGGGCAGCGAGCTTGCCAGCCGCGGCATCAAACCCGTGGTCTGCAACTACACGCTCCGCGCCGACCTCGATCGGGCCTTCGCGGAGTCTGGCGCGAAGAAGGTGTTCGTGATCACCGACTACTTCCGTGCTGCCAAATCGAACGCCGACGTCGAGTTTCGCCAGGGGCGCGACGCCATCGATGCGGCCAAGGCGGCGGGTGTCGATCACCTGATCTTCATGAGCGTCGCCGACGCCGAAAGCTTCGACAAGCAGACGAAGCATCTCAGGGCCAAGGTGGCGCTCGAGAAGTACCTGCGCGAATCGGGGGTGCCGTTTTCGATCCTCAGGCCCTGCGCCTTCTTCGAGAATCTCGACGACGCCGCCAACTGGAATCCGCTCAAGAAGGGCGTCGTTAGTTTCCTCACCCTTCAGGACTGCAAGTACTGCGCGACCTACGACATCGGCCGGGCGGCGGCAGTGGTGTTCAAGCATCGGTCGGAGTGGCTCGGCAAGAGCCTCGACGTCATCGGCTGGCAGGGGGATCTCGAGCAGGTGGCGTCGGCGCTCGCGAAGGTCAGCGGTGTGCCGGTGAAAGCCAAGCTCGCCATGCCGATCTTCCTGCGGCGCTTGTTCCTCAACGATCTTCACCACATGTTCCTCTACTACGAGGTGCAAAAGGGGCCGCGGGGCACGTTGGAGGCCTTCAAGAAGGTCGTGCCCGATGCCCTCTCGGCGGAGGATTGGTTCCGCTTCCATGGCCGCTACTCCAACGGCGAGAAGATCGCCGCGGAGACCGGGCCCCGGTGAGCCCGGCCGGTCGTCTTCCGAGCGGGCGCCGGCCAAGCGCAGCGGGGCAGACTGAGGTCGTGGCGGGGATGAAGGCAAGACTTTCGGCGGGGCACTTCCAGACTTCTGGTCGGGGCTGATAATGCCCCACTGGAGGATCCAACCATGGCGAAAGCAACCTGCCCTGTGACCCGTGCCGAGTTTCTCGAGAAGGCCACCCCGATCACCGTTGTCATCAACGGCGTGGTCATGGAGGCCGGCGCGCGGGAGTTTTCCACTGGCTCCCTCGGCTGGTACTCAAGCGCCACGATCACCGTCTCCGTCGGCGGCACGCCGGTCGACGTCCAGATCGGCCTCAACATGACCGTGGCCGGCTCGAAGGACCTGCCGAAGAAGCGGAAGTGA
>JBAWVV010000757.1:0-1806 GCA_037147115.1 Planctomycetia bacterium
TCGCCGCGCATGCCGACAACTGGGAGCAGGTTCGGATCTTCGATGCCGATCTTTCTGTCTGCAACAACTGACGCGAGCGTCACACGACCCGGCAGCGTGACAGCGAAATGCTGCCGCCGAAGCAGATCTCGATGTCGTGGCCGGGGCGCCGGGGGCGCGCGTGGTAGTCAGCGCCCCACAGCCAGCCGGCCGGCGTCTCGCGGAAGACCAGCGCAAACGGAGAGGGATCGACGGCGCATTCGATGATTGGCGGATCGCCACCGGCATGCCCCTCGGGGACCGTGGCGGGGTCGGGGAGATTGACATTCCAGAACTCCCCCGGCTCGAGCGCGACGCGGTCGATCCGCGCGAGGACCCGCGCTACCCACCGGCTGGCCAACTCCCAATCGATACTGGCGCTGCGGCCGCGATACTGCGACACCGCCAAGCTCCGTCGGCCATGGAGCGCCGCCTCTCGGGCGGCGGCGACGGTCCCCGAGAGATGGACATCGACGCCGAGATTACCGCCGGCGTTGATCCCGGAAAGGACCCACGTCGGATCGGGGCAGAGCGTGGAAAGCGCCAGCCGCGTGCAATCGGCCGGGGTGCCGTCGATGCAAAAGCGCCCCGGCCCCAACGTCTGCACGGCCAGCGGCCGGTGCGTTGTCACCCGGTGCCCGCCGCCGGAATGACAGACATCAGGCGCGACAACGACAAACTCCCCGCCGAAGCCCACCACGGCACGCTCGAGCGCGGCGAGGCCCGGCGCGTCGATGCCGTCGTCGTTGGTCAGCAGGAGCTGCGCGTGTTGGCCTGTCATCGATCCTCCATTTTCGTCTTCGATCCCTCCGGCTCCCCACCGGCCACAGCGGTGGCCAGCGCTCGGATCACCCCCCATATTCCGTCGGCCGCGCCGGCCGCGAGCCGACAGACCTCCTCGGCATCGGTCTGGTCCGGCGCGTCGGGGTTGGCGACATTTGTGATCACCGAGACCGCAGCAACGTCGACGCCCAACCGGCGCGCGGCGAGGACCTCAGGGACCGTCGACATTCCCACCGCATCGGCCCCGAGGCGGAGGAGCATCCGGTATTCGGCGCGGGTTTCGTAGCTCGGCCCGAGGAGGCGGGCGTAAACCCCGGCCCGGGCCCGGGCCCCCGTGTGCCGCGCCGCGGCCAGCGCGATCTCCACGAAGTCAGCTCGATAGATCTCCTCCCCGGCCCGCCCGACCCGGGCTCCGGCCGGCGCCGTCCCCGGCCGAGCACCGAGGTCGAGATGGTCGTCGAGCACGAGCAGCTCCCCCCCCGTCATCCCCGGCCGCAGCCCGCCGGAGGCATTGGTCACCAGGAGCGTGCGGACACCGAGGGCGACGAGGACTTCGATGCCACGCGTGATCGTGGCATCGTCAAAGCCCTCGTAGGCATGGACGCGCCCCTGCAAGGCGATGACCGGGCAACCGGTGACACGCCCGCAGGCGATCCGGCCGGCATGGCCGGTGGCGGTCGAGACGGCGAGCCAGCCGGTGACGTCCACTGGAAGACAGACGACGTCGTCGAACCGCTCGACGAGCCCCCCCAGGCCGGTCCCGAGGACGATCCCGAGCCGCCCCCGCCGGCCACCGGCTGCCAAGACGCGTGCCGCGGCCGCCACCGCCTCCGTCCGCAGCCCGTCGGTCCCTTCCATGGCCACTCCCTTATCCGCCACCCACCACGGCCCCTTTGCCGCGGAGGTCAGAAACCCGTATTCTCGCCGGATTCTCCTGGGCCGCACACCCCCGCGCCCGGCGACGATGAGTCGACCCGAATCGCCCCACTCCACCCCGCTGCCCCT
>JBAWVV010000758.1:0-1800 GCA_037147115.1 Planctomycetia bacterium
CCAGGTGTCGTTGTCGGCCTCGAGGTCTTTTTGGATGTCGAGCGCAGGGGAGCGACTCGAAGTCCATGCAATGGCTCCCTCGGCGTCGCGGTTGGATGGCGACGCCAGCAGCACGGGAGTCTGCCGGTCGCCGAGTGTCGCCACCGCCCAACGGTCGACGCGAGCCGCGAGGTATGCGGCCAGTTCCCGGAGCCCGACACGCCCATTGGCATCGCCCCAGGGCTTGGCATCAGCCGCGCCACGCAGGCCTCGAACGAACTCCAGCATCGCACCGCTCGCGCCCTGGGCGGCGCTCGAGTAGCAGTGCTGGCCCGTCGCTGCCGGCATCATGACCCACAGTCGCTTCAGCGTGGAGCCTGCCATGATCGCTTCCACGGCGGGAGTGAAGGCTCCATCGTCGACACCGAGCGGCCATTCGGTCGACGGCCTGCAGGCATCGAGGACCACCAGAATGCCGACGCGTTCCGGGAGGGAATCGCGGAGTCCGGCCAGCAGTCGGTCGACCTGGAGGTAGGAGTCTTCGAGTGATCCCATTGGATCCTCGGAGGTTCCCGGTGGGATGATGCAGGGGCGTCCCTTGATGTCGAGCGTGCCAAGAGCGGTGAGATAGACGATCGCCATGTTGCCGTCAGGCCCGCCGGGCTTGCTCTGACGAAGTGTCGAGGTGAGCGAGGCAAGCATCTCGTCGGCAGTCGCCGTGACGAGCGACGGGCTGACGTCGAAGATCTCTGCCGAGCCAGGAAAGAAACTCTTTCCAGAACTTGCCAGAGAGGCGAGCAGCATGCGGTCTTCTTCGGCCTGCGGGATGATGGCGAGCGGCGGGCGATAATTCGTCACGCTTCCCACGACGATTGGCACCTGGCGATTGACCGTCAGGAGCATCCGCACGAGCAGCACGATGAGGGCGATCGCAGCGACGGTGAGGAGGATTCGCCGCACCATGAGCCACAACGAACCGACGCGCTTCGGTACGTCGTTTTTGCCGCGCCAGGACGAGTACCCTGTGGGCGCCGCAGTCGTCGACCCGGGAGTGGAGCGACTCGCAGCGCCATGAGCACGAGAGCCGGGGCGGCTGGTGCGCCATGAGTTGGCGGTTGGAGGGCTTCCGTGCGAGCCCCTGACCGAATCGCCCGTATCGTCTGATTGTTCGGATGAATGGGTCATGGGTTGTGCTGGGCGGAATACCGCTCGCCGGGCATGCTGCCGATCATCGAGACACGCGGAAGATCATTGTCGCACGTCGAGGCGTGGGAGCGGATGTCGGTGTTGGCGGGTAATTATTGATCGCTCGAGGCCCTTGGTGGGCGGCTCGGCTGCGTCTGCCGGAGTGGCTCCTGGTTCGGCGGACGCCCCGTGGAGCGCATCGCGTGCCGCGGGATGGGGGCTCGCTGTGGGGGGAAGGTCCGCGGCACGGCGCAGATAGGTTGCCCTTCGGAGGGGATTTTGGAGATGGTCGGGGCCGCGCGGCTCTCCCTCAAATGCCGATCCGACGCCGCCGCCGCTGAGATTCTCCGCGTTGTTCGCCCGGAGTGTCTGCTGGTGACCGGCAGTCCGTTCGCTTTCCCCTTGGACATCGGCGAGAAGATCGGCCGGTTCGGGGGGAGACGGCGCTTCTTCGGCATCTGCCATGGCGACTCGGGCAGGAACCGCCGCCGCCGGTGACCGCACCAAAACGCTGCGGACTGCGGGCATCGCGGTGGATGCGGGAGGGGGCGGGATCATCTCCGGCTCCTGAGCCTTCGCCGGGGCAGGGAGTCGTTGGTGGTACTCGGGCGGCTGGGGCTCGACGGGCCGATCCTC
>JBAWVV010000759.1:0-1796 GCA_037147115.1 Planctomycetia bacterium
GCTCGACGGCCATCGACTCGGCGGGGGTGGGCCGCCCCGGTCGCCCCACCCCCGCCGAGTCGATGGCCGTCGAGCCCTCATTCCCCGGCGGTATGCCGATGGAGGAGGAGGGGCTGACGTTCGGCGGCGCTGGCGGCGACAGCGGTTACGGCGACATGCCGCTCGACTCGGGCGACTATGGCCTGACCGATCCCGGCATGGCCGGGATCGAAGGGATGGAGGGCTATGGCAGCGGCTTCCCCGAGGACGGGATGATCTACTCCGAGGACGGCATGCCGATGGGGATGGGAATGGGGATGGGAATGGAAGGACCGGCAGTCCCGTGGACCGGCGAGGTCCATCTCCATATTCCCTCGTTCTACGACGATCCCTATGCGTGCGAGGATGGCGAGGCCTGCCCCGGCTGCTCCCCGATGTGGGATCCCGACGGCCGGATCTGCGCCTACTTCCGCCGCTTCGGCCGCCCGTACTACGGCTGGCGGTGGTACCGCGATCTGACGGTCGGTGCCGGCGTGACGTCGTTCCAGAACGCCACGAACCTCGGCCTCCACGGCAACTACGGCTTCAACGAGTACGTCAACTGGTCGATGCCGTTCTGGAACGCCATCGGCCTCGGCTGGCAGTTCGGCGTCCGCGGCGTTCAGGCCGACTTTCAGCGGACGCAGATCACCGCCGCCAACGGCAACACGCTGCTCAACACCAACGCCCGCAATCAGGTGTTCGTCACGACCGGGTTCTTCACCCGCGCCTTCGAGGGGCGCGGCCTCCAGGGTGGAGCCGTCTACGACTACCTCCAGGACAACTGGTTCGACACCACCGATCTGGCGCAGGTCCGCGGTGAGTTGAGCTATGTCTGGGGCTACCATGAGTTCGGTTTCTGGGGCACGTACAACGCCAACAACACCAACGGCGCGTTCATCACCGGTGCCCGGGGCAACTCGGCCTCCTTCGACACCCTCGATCTCTACACCGGCTTCTACCGGCTCCAGTTCGGGGATGCCAACGAGATGAAGATCTGGGGTGGTGCCAGCGGTCAGGGGGACTACCTGACTGGCATGCACGTGCGGGCCCCGATGTCGCGCTCGCTGGCGCTCGAGGGGACGTTCACCTATCTGATCCCGTCGACGACCAACACCGTGCCGCTCCCCAACGGCGGCAGCTTGACCTACGCCGAGCAGGCCTGGAACGTTTCGACGAACCTCGTCTGGTATCCCGCCTGCCGGTCGCGTCGCAGCCTCGCCAGCCCCTACCGCCCGCTGTTTGAAGTGGCCGACAACGGCAGCATGATCGGGACGGTGTCGGTGAACCGGCCGCGGCGCAAGTGAGCACGCCGACCGCCCCGGCCACGGCATAACCGCGGGGAGGTGGCGATGGCGGCCGCGGCCCCTTCGCCACCGCCGCGACGATCGACCGCGGGGGCGAGGCGATCCTTCCGGCCTCCCACGGCGCCGGGTGGCTTGCCATCCGCGGCAGCCGGCCACCGCGCCCCTGCCGCCTCCGCTGGGGTTTCTGCTATCCTTGCCAGCATCCGGGCGCCCCTTTCGGGCGACCACCGTTATCCAGGAATCCATCGCTGCCATGCCGGAAGCAAACGATCCGTGGGCCTCGCTCGCCGACAGCCTGGGCGCCGTTCCTGCGCCAGACCCTGATCAACACGTCGAGTTACGTGAACACGATCGCCGCCGAGCTGGAATACGTTCTGCAGAACTTCCCCGCCGTGGTGGCCGGCGCGCCGGCGAGCATCCAGGCGGGCCTGCTGGGACTGCTGGCGTACAACCCGGCGACCTACCTGCAAC
>JBAWVV010000760.1:0-1795 GCA_037147115.1 Planctomycetia bacterium
GCGTGGCCGGCCCCGATGACGATCACGTCGTAGTCGTAGCGGCAGGTCATCGGGGGCGACCCAGCAGGCAGTGAGGGGGCAGCGGCCAGAAGCTGGCGGCATTCGAAGCCCCAATGTATTCTCCACTCCAGCAAAGGGGATGGGGATGGGCTCGTAATCGATGGGGGCGACGTTACCGCGACAATCCCTCCAGACCGTCTCGCCCTCATTTTTAGGGCGTACGGGCGTCGATGGGCCAGATTAGGGCCTTTATTCCCGGCGTGATCGAACCTCGGCCCCCCGAGCAGCGTAACGGCACCCGTAGCAAATGGTTCGCCAGAGCCACGACACTCTCCTAGGTCCCAGTCTCATCCCCTGTACCGATAGGTGATCCCCATGTTTCGGAAGCACACGCCGAAGGGTCGACAGAATCGGACGACGTCGGCCGTCCCTGGGATCGAGAAGTTGGAATCGCGTCAGCTCATGGCCGGTGACGGCCTGCCGTTGATCTCCGTGTCGGCGCCGACGCAGGTCTCGCGAACCAGCGACGCCGATTTCTGGATCCGCCTCGACCGTCCTGTCGCGGCTGGAGAGACGCTCGACGTCCAATACACCACGCGTGCCATTGGCGCGCTCGCATCGCGTGACTTCCAAGCGACGACCGCCACCGCCCACTTCGAGGCGGGGGAGTCGTCCAAGGTCATCAACGTTGCCACACGCGCGCTGCCGGCGTCGGCCGCCGAATCCGCCAAGCCGTGCACCTTCGCCCTCGACATCACCTCGGCCTCCAGCGGCAAGGTCGTCCAAAAGACGGCGGTCACGCACATCGTCAACGAGGCCGCCGGTTTTCAAATCGACATCAGCTTTTCCGGCAACGTCTCTGACAAGACGAAGGTGGCGGCCCGCGAGGCAGCCGACAAGTGGCAGAGCGTCATCACCGGCGACCTCGCCAGCGTGGTCGTCGATGGCGAATACATCGATGACTTCAAACTCGTCGTCAAGGAACAGCAGGTTGACGGACTCAATGGCGCCTTGGCGTACGCCAGCCCGACGCGGACCAACGCCAACGGCCAGTACGTCATTCAAAAGCGCGGGTCGAGCAACACGTCGCACGGCGGCACGGCCGTCGTCGATATTGCCGACCGCGACAACAAGCAGATCAAGGACATCATGGTCCACGAGCTTGGCCATGCCCTCGGCATCGGACCGTTCTGGACGCTCGAATACATCCGCTCGTCGTTCAAGCCGCTCGGCCTGGTCAAGAACCTGTTTACTGACAGTCCGATTTATGTCGGAAGGTATGCCCTGGCGGAGTATCGGAAATTGGCTCCCGGCGCTATCGGTGTGCCCCTGGAATCGGGCGGCGGCGGGGGCACCAGGGCTGCTCACTGGAGCGAGGATGTGTTCGGGGACGAGCTCATGACGGGCTACCTTTCCCCCACCATGCCGCTGAGCCGGGTCACGGTCGGGGCGCTTCAGGATCTCGGGTATTCCGTCAACTACGCCAAGGCCGACCCGTATTCCCTGCCGAAGCCCACCGTCGTCGCGGCGGGGCTGTCGGCCTCAAACGGGCTGTCGACGCGGCTTGCTGATTCGACCCTCTCGCCAGGGATGAACTTCGCCGGCAACTCCACGACGACCGTCTCCGGCGGAACGTCGGCCGCCGGTTCGACGACGACCACCTTGACGACCACCACCCAGCAGCCACTGGCACCGGCCCGCCCCGCCACCGGAACGCGACAGTTCGTCATCGTCCGCCAGGGGCAGGCCCCGGTGACGTCGACGACGCCGGCCACGGTCCGTCCGACGGTGGCAG
>JBAWVV010000761.1:0-1794 GCA_037147115.1 Planctomycetia bacterium
ACCATCAACAGGACCAGCCGCGGCCACCACGGGCCCACAGGGGCATCGGTCGCCATCGCCCCATCCCCTTCCGGTGGTCCGCTGACCCCCAGATCGGGCCCGGTGCCGACGCGCCACCAGACGGAAAACAGCACCAAGCCCGCGACCAGCGCCGCCGGGTGGGAGGCCACCCAGGCGCCCCGCTCGGCCACGGCCTGCTCCAGTGGCCCCGCCCACCCGAGCACGTCGGGGAGGGTCAGCGCCGTGGCAAACGGCCGTGCCAACTCCGCCCCGACCGGGAGGAGCGTGCCGGGCGCCAGCCAGGCCACGACGAGACCGGCCAAAAGCCCCGGAATCGTCACCCAGTCGGGGATCACCCGGTAGCGGAAGTCGATCCAGGTGGCGGCCACGAGCAGCCAGAGGAGGAGCGTGTGGGCCAGCCAGCGGCCGGCGACGGTAGCGAAGGTAAACGCCAGCGGAGCCCCGGAATCATCGCGGGGAAGCTCAGCGAAGGAGCAGACCTCCCACCACCACAGGCTGACGACGACGACGATCGCGGCGCCGAAGATCGTGGCCGAACGATCGACCGCCGTGCCCGCGGCGCCTGCCTCCCCAGCCGTGCCCTCGGCCAGCTCGCGCTCGCAAGCCGCCAGCCATCGGCCCGTGATGGCGGTTTGCGTCCAGCCGAACAATCCCCCCACGAGCGCCGCGATCACGCCACCGACGAGCATGCCTGGATCGGGAAGGGGCATCAGTCCGTCACCTCTGGGGGAGTCGGCCGGGCAGCGCCGGCCAGCGCGGCGAGCGCTCGGAGAATCGACTCGACAACCTCGTCCGGCGACGCCACCGATGCGTCGATCACCACGTCGGCACACGCGCGATAGAGGGGCTCGCGAGCGGCAAGGATCGATTCGATCTCGGCGAACGGATCGGCGCCAGTGAGCCCCGGCCGCCGCGACAGCGTCGTCGGATCGGCGGCGAGCCGGCCGCGGAGGATCGGGCCCGGGGCGGTGAGCCAGACGACGCAGCCCCCCCGTTCCCGGAGGCGCTCCCGATTGCCGGGCCGCAGTATCACCCCGCCACCGGTGGCAAGCACCCCCTCCGGCGTCGCCAAAAGCTCGCCCAGCACGCCCGACTCCTCGTCGCGGAAGTGCGGCTCGCCGTGATCGCGGAGAAATGCGGCGATCGTCGTGCCCACGCGCCGTTCGAGCTCGATATCGGCGTCCCACCACGAACACCCGAGCCTCCGCGCGAGGCCCGCGGCCACCGTTGTCTTGCCGGTGCCGCGGTAGCCGATGAGGGTGACGGTGGGCATGGAACGGGTCGCCTCCGGTCAGCCGGGGAGTTTCGCCGAGGCCGTGGCCCGCTTGAGGGCGTCGCGCATCACCGTCTCCGACGGCTCGATGCCGTGCCAGAGGCGGAACTGGATCGCCGCCTGGCGGACGAACATGTCGACGCCCGTCACGATCCGGCAGCCCGACGCCCGTGCCTCCTTCACCAGGAGCGTGTTCTCCGGATTGTAGACCGTGTCGAACACGACCATGTAAGGGCGGAGATGGTCCTTCTCGAAAGGCGTCTCGTTGACCAACGGGTGCATTCCCACCGGTGTGGCGTTGACGATGCAGTCGTAGGGGACCTTATATCGGGCCGTCCAATCGATCGCCTTGCAGCCGACCTCGGCCGCGATCCGCCGCGCCCGCTCGACGGTGCGCGAGCAGACGGTGACCTCAATGCCCCGCTTCCGCAGTCCGAAGGCGACTGCCCGCGCCGCCCCACCCGCCCCGAGCACGAGCGCGTTTTTCACCACCGTGACAT
>JBAWVV010000762.1:0-1794 GCA_037147115.1 Planctomycetia bacterium
GGCCACATTGATCCTTCCGTCCCGGTCACCCGGAGCACGGAGGCCGGCGATAGATCGATCAACCTTCGGTCCTCCAAGGCCGTAGCACAGCGTGATCGTCGCCGGTCTTGTCATAGAAGCCCGAACAGCCGCCTGAACCGCAGTCGCTCCCGCGACTCGAGTTCGCATCAGCAAGGAAGGGACTTTTTTATGTCTCATGGGTATGACAAGTTCGTTGGGATCGATGTTTCGAAGGACGCCCTCGACGTCCATGGTCTTCCGGACGGCTCACCGAGCCGGTTCGACAACACGGCCGCAGGCCGTGCGAAGCTTCTCTCGCTCCTGCCCCCGGCAGGAGCGTGCCTCTCCGTTGTCGAGGCAACGGGCGGGTACGAACGGGATCTTGTGGCCGAAGCGGTGACTGCCGGTCACCACATTGCCGTGGTCAATCCGCGGCAGGTGCGGGACTTCGCCAAGGCCCTTGGCCTCCTGGCCAAGACCGATCGGATCGATGCCTCGGTCATCGCTCGGTTCGCTGAGACGACCCGGCCGGTGCCCAAGGGATACGACGAGCGGCAGGAACAGCTCCGGGAGCTGATCGTGCGGCGGCGGCAGCTCTTGGACCACCGTACGGCCGAGAAAAATAGGTCCGAAATGGCCCACTCCTCGCTGGTCCGTAAAAGCGTCTTGAAGCTCATCGAAACGCTCAACAAGGACATCCAGCGGATCGAGAAGGCAATCTTGCAACTCGTCGAGTCCAACGACGACTGGCGGGAACGCTTCGAGAAGCTCAAGGGCGTTCCGGGCGTCGGAGGTCAGACGGCAGCCACCCTCATGGCTGAACTGCCCGAACTCGGGCACCTCAACCGGCAGCAGGTGGCGGCCCTCGTGGGCGTGGCTCCCTTCAACCGGGACAGCGGCCAGTTCCGGGGTCGCCGTGCCATCTGGGGAGGCAGACAAAGCGTCCGCAATGCACTCTACATGGCGGCGTTGAGCGCCAAGAAGCACAACCCGGTCATTCGTGAGTTCGCAGCCAGGCTCATGGCCAAGGGCAAGCCGCCCAAGCTCGTGCTTACGGCCTGCATGCGGAAACTCCTCATCATCCTCAATGCCATGCTGCAGAGCGGAGACTCATGGAGTCCACGCCTGGCAACACTCACTCCGTGACCTTCTTCCCTCCTGGAAATGTCTTCTTCGGAAGCATGATCAGCACCATGCACCCCTTGACAACCAACACAGCCGCTGTGCTACGAGCAACAAACAGGTTGACAACCTGTGC
Source organism: Planctomycetia bacterium (assembly GCA_037147115.1). GTDB lineage: Bacteria > Planctomycetota > Planctomycetia > Pirellulales > UBA1268 > QWOP01. The sequence goes on from JBAWVV010000762.1 coordinate 1,259, forward strand.
TACTGCCCGGGGCGGATGACGGGCGCCGCGGCCCGTTCGATGGTGGCCCTGAGCCGTTGCTGCCGCTCTACGTCGGTCACCTTGCCACCCTCGGCGGTGGTGACGTGGAACGCGTCTACGACCTGATCGAGGTAGGTGCCGATCTTCGCGGCCTGCACCGAAAGCCCCGCGTCGTAGATCGCCTTGGATACGACGTAGAGAAGCCCCGGCGCGTCGTGGGCGAAGACCTCCAGGATCGTCGCCCGCTGGGAACTCTGGTTATCGAAGGTCACGCGGACGGGCTGCGCGGCGACCTTCACCTGCGGAGCGAACGGGTTCCACCGCCGCGCAAACTCCGGCGGATGGTCGCCGACGATGGCGGCACGGACGGCCGCGGCGATGTCGGCGAGCCTCTCGGCGGGCGGCTCGCCGGCAAAGTCGGGGTCGACGACGGTGAAGTGATCGAGCACGTGGCCCGCCGCGAAGGTGTGAATGTCGGCGGCGAGGATCTCGAGCCGCTGGCTCGTGAGGCTGCCGGCGACCCGGTGGAAGATCCC
>JBAWVV010000763.1:0-1787 GCA_037147115.1 Planctomycetia bacterium
GTCGGCAGATGCTCGTCATCCGCCTCGCCTGCCCCGACGGCATCATCCGCGCGGTGTGGTTCAACATGCCCTTCATGGCAAAGCGATTCGCCGTCGGCCAAAGGGTCGTCATCGCCGGCGCGCCGAAGCGGGCAACCGGGCCGTGGGAGTTTCCCCATCCGGAGGTCCGCTGGCTCCAGGCCGGGGAGCGGGCCGACGCCTCGGAGTGGCTCGCCGTCTATCCGCTCGCCGAAGGCGTGCTCCAGTCGCATGTTCGCGTGGCGGTCCTCGCGGCCCTCGACCATGCCGCTGATCTCCCTCCGGAAGCCCTTCCCGCCGATCTCCTTGCCGCCAAGGGGCTTCTTCCGATCGACACGGCCCTCCGCGAGATCCATTGCCCGTCGAGTAAGGAGATGATCGACACGGCTCGGCGGCGATTTGTCTACGAGGAGCTTTTCATGCTCCAGCTGGCGCTGCGAATGCACCGCGGCCGGCAGCAGCAGCGCCGCGCCGCCCCGTCGATCCCCGTCGATGCCCGCATCGACGGCCGGATCCGGGCCCGCTTCCCCTACGACTTCACAGCGGCCCAGTCACGTGTCTGCGCCGAGATTACCGCCGACATGGCCCGCCCGGAGCCGATGAACCGGCTCCTCCAGGGGGGATGTCGGCAGCGGCAAGACGGCCGTGGCGCTCTATTGCATCCTCGCCGCGGTCGCCGCCCGGATTCCGGGTGCCCCGGCGGGGCCCGACGGCCGGGCGACCGGCTATCAGGCGGCGCTGATGGCCCCGACGGAGCTCTTGGCCCGCCAACACCTCGCCACGCTCGAGCGGCTCCTTGGTGAACAGGAGGGAAGAGTCCGTGCCAGTGGCGTCCGCGTCGAGCTCCTGCTGGGGGGCCAGACGGCGAAGCGCCGCGCGGCGGCGCTTGCGCGGATCGGTTCGGGGGAAGCGCAGATCGTCGTCGGCACGCAGGCGCTTGTGTGCAGCGAGGCGAGGTTTCGCAATCTGGCGATTGTGGTCATCGACGAGCAGCACCGCTTCGGCGTCGTCCAGCGCGGGCTCCTCCAGCAGGGGCACACCGATCCCCACACCCTCCTGATGACGGCGACGCCGATCCCGCGCACCGTCGCCCATGCCGTCTACGGCGATCTTGACGTTTCGACGCTCGACGAACAGCCGCCGGGGCGGCAGCCGGTGGCCACCTACCGGGTCGGCCCGGAGCAGGCCGACTCGTGGTGGGAGTTCTTCCGCCGCAAGCTCCGCGAGGGGCGGCAGGGGTATGTCGTCGTTCCGGCCGTCGAGGAATCGAAGCGCGGCCTCGAGAGCATCGCCAGTGCCCATGAGCACCTCGCCAACGGACCGCTGGAGGCATTTCGATTGGGGCTCATCCATGGCCGGATGCCGACGAAGAAAAAACAAGAAATGATGGAGAAGTTTCGCGCCGCGGAGATCGATGCCCTCGTGGCGACGAGTGTCATCGAGGTGGGCATCGATGTTCCCAATGCGACCTTAATGACGATCCTCGACGCCGATTCTTTTGGCTTGGCGCAGCTCCATCAGCTCCGCGGCCGCGTCGCCCGCGGTGCCCACCGCGGCATCTGCGGCGCTGTGACGGGCGAGGCCGAAGGGGCCTGCCCGCGGATCGATGCCTTTGTGGCCACGACCGACGGCTTTGAGCTCGCCGAGCAGGATTTACTCCTGCGCGGCCCCGGCGATCTCGTCGGCTCGAGGCAGAGCGGCGCCCCGCCGATGTATCTCGCCGATCTGCTCCGCGACGCGTCGGTCGTCGCCGAAGCCCGCCGCGACGC
>JBAWVV010000764.1:0-1786 GCA_037147115.1 Planctomycetia bacterium
AAGTCGGCAAGCATCCGCGACCGCGGCAGCCCGTCGGCCTGGCTGACGAGCCGGTAGTTGCGCTGCACGCACCAGCCGGCGAGCTCAGCGCTTGCCGCAGCGAGCGACGCGGAGCTCGTAAATAGCACCATCGCCCGGCCGCAGGTCTGATCGACGTAGCGGCGGATCATCCGCACCACCGCCCGGTCATACGCCTGCCGCTCGCTCGGATCGGGGAGCCGGTCGACGACGACAAGCTCCGCCTGGGTGGCGTAATCGAAGGGGCTGCCGAGCCGCTTGGCCGTCGCCTTCGCCAGCCCGAGCCGCTTCTCGACATAGGCAAACGGATCGGGCCCGGCTTCCTGCCCACCGTCACCGGCCCCCACGGCGAGCGTGGCACTCGTGAGGATGACTGTTCCTACCCGGTCGAAGAGATCGCGCTTGAGGGTGGCGCCGACGTCGATCGGCGCGCCGCACAGCCGGACGCGCTCCCGACCGCGCCGCGAGCGCGTTCCCTCTACCCACCACACGCTCCCCGGCTCCGCCTGCTCGAGCCACGTCTCGATCGAGCCCGCCAGACCGGTGAGCCGGTCGGAGAGGGAGAAGAAGTCGTGCCGCTCGGCTTCGTTCTCGATCCCCTCGGCTGAGGCACGGAGCCGGCGGGAGAGACTCAACAGCGGATCGCCGAGGGTGTCGGCAACGATCTTCGGCTCAGGGATCCGCCACGGCCCGTCGCCACGGCCAGCTGCGGCACACTTCACCGCGGCGAAGAAATCCTCGCCCAGCCTTCGGCAGCGGAGCACCTCGCGCTGGAGATCGTCGAATCCATAATGGACAAGCAGCCCGCGATGGCCGCGCTCCGAATAGAGCTTGGAGAGGACGCGCTCGACGGCGGCGCTCGACACAGCGACGCCGAGGTGGTCGCCGGCCACCTCCTCCACCATGTGGGCCTCGTCGAAGATCACGATGTCGTGGTCGGGGAGGAGGCTCGCGCCGCCGCGCCGCAGGGCGAGGTCGGAGAAGAACAGGGCATGATTGACGACGAGGATCTGGGCCCGCGCCATCCGCCGCCGGGCGGCGTAGTAGAAGCACTCGGAGTAGACCGGGCAGCCGCGGCCCATGCAGTTGCCAGAATCGCTCTGCACCTCCTCCCAGACGACGTCGCTCGGGAGCTGGGGGAGATCGGTGAGCGATCCGTCACTGGTCCGCACGGCCCAGTGGTGGATCCCCTCGAGCTCATCAACGTCGCGTTGATCCTGGAAGAGGCTGCCACGGCGTTCCACTGCCATCATCAGGCGGCGCTTGGAGAGGTAGTTGCCGCGGCCTTTGACGAGCACCGCCGAGAACTCGCGCGGCATCACCGACTGGACGAGCGGAATGTCCTTGCCGACAAGCTGCTCCTGGAGCGCGATGGTGTGGGTGGAGATCACGACCCGACGCGGCCGGCCGAGCGGCGCCGCGTCGGGAGAATCGTCCGTGCCGTCGGGGTCGGTCTCGCCGGCCGGCGGGCCGACCGCAGGCTCTCCCTCCTCCTGATCGGCGGTGGCCGCCAGGACGGCGGGGATCAGGTAGGCAAGGCTCTTGCCGACGCCGGTACCGGCCTCGACGACGAGGTGACGCCGGTCGCGGATCGCGGCGGCCACCAGTTCGGCCATCTCCAGCTGCTGGGGCCGGGATTCCCAAGCTGGGAGCCGGGCGGCCAATCGGCCGCCGGGTGCAAGGAATTCACCGGGAGTGATCATCCTGGCAATGTACCCGCTCCCACCGCAGTGCATACTTTTCCCATCTCCCACGCCCCGATCCCCAT
>JBAWVV010000765.1:0-1781 GCA_037147115.1 Planctomycetia bacterium
CCATCGCAGTCCCGCCAAATCGATGCGGAGTGGGCCCACGTCCGTCGGAGCGTGGTGGGATCGGGCGGCCTCGATTCGGCCATCCACCGTAAACTCCGGAGATCTTTCCCCCGGAAACTCCCCCGACCATGGCCGCCATCCGCCTCCTTGCTGCCCGGCTCCGGTCGGTCGCGTTCCTCCTCCTTCTGGCCGCGTTCTCGATCGAGGCGTTCACGGTCGCGGGGGGGGCGACCACCCTCCCCCCCAACATCCTCTTCATCTTTGCCGACGATCTGACCTGCCAGGCGTTGTCGACCTTCGGCGAGTCGCGGCACCTCCTCGAGACGCCGAACATCGACCGGCTCGCCCGCGAGGGGATGCGGTTCGACCGCTGCCTGGTCACCAACTCGATCTGTGGGCCGAGCCGAGCCACGATCCTCACCGGCAAGTACTCCCACAAGAACGGCTTCTACAACAACGCCAACTGCCGGTTCGACGCGGCCCAGCCGACCTTCCCCAAGATGCTGCAGGAGGCCGGTTGGCAGACGGCGGTGATCGGCAAGTGGCATCTGGGGAGCGATCCGACCGGCTTCGACCACTGGCAGATCCTTCCGGGCCAGGGGATCTACTACAACGCGCCGATGATTACAGCCGCGGGGAAACAGGTCGAGCGCGGGTATGTCACCGATGTGATCACCGATCGTTCGATCGAGTGGCTGCGGCAACGGGACCGTAACCGGCCGTTCCTCCTCATGACGCAGCACAAGGCGCCACACCGCGAGTGGTCGCCGGCGATCCGGCACCTCGGCTGGGACGACGATCTCCCCCATCCCGAGCCAGCGACGCTGTTCGATGACTTCACAGGCCGAAGCGCGGCCGTTCGCGAGCATGACATGGGGCTCGATCGCACCTTCACCCCACTCGATGCGAAGTTCGTGGTCCCGCCGGGGATCGATGGCGACGACCTTGTCGCCTGGACTGCCCATTATGAGCCGCGGAACGAGGCTTTCCGCGCGGCGGCTCCGGCCGGCAGGGACCTCGTTCGCTGGCGCTACCAGCGCTACATGCACGACTACCTGGCGTGCGTGAAGGCGATCGACGAGAGCGTCGGCCGCCTCCTCGACGAGCTTGACCGGGAGGGAGTTGCCGATGAGACCGTCGTCGTCCTCTCGAGCGATCAGGGCTTTTTCCTCGGCGAACACGGCTGGTTCGACAAGCGTTGGATCTTCGAGGAGTCGGTACGGACGCCGCTGATCATCCGCTGGCCGGGGCTGACCCGGCCCGGGAGCCACTGCGACCGGATCGTGTCGCTGATCGACTTCGCGCCGACGTTCCTCGCCCTCGCCGGACTTCCCGTGCCGCCCGACATGCAGGGCCGTCCCCTCCAGCCACTGCTGGCCGAGGATGCCCAGGCGACATGGCGCAACAGCCTCTACTATCACTACTACGAGTTCCCCGAGCCACACCATGTCCGCCCCCACCGGGGGGTGATCACCGAGCGCCACAAGCTCGTCCACTACGAGGGGGATCTCGACGAGTGGGAGCTCCTCGACCGCGCGGTCAACCCGACCGAGACCCGCAGCTTCCACGACGATCCGGCGTATGCCGACACGCTCCGGGAGCTCCGGGCAGAGCTCGATCGACTCCGCCACGAGGTCGACGATCTCGGGCCGGTGCCAAGGGAAGCCTACGGCACCGCGCCGCTTCCGGAGCCCCCCTCCGCTGCCGATCGTGGTGACGGGGCGGGGCGGCGCGGGCGCCGCTGACGGCGTCAGGCGGCCGGGGCCGGCGGGTCGTCCTGG